>JBDRTC010000744.1:0-2349 GCA_043824335.1 Planctomycetota bacterium
GCTCCGCTTGGGAACGCCTGCTCACTCAAGCCCCGGGGCGAAGCCGTGGCGCATGGTGTTCTCGGTGACCGCGCGCGGCTCGACGAAGTGCCGGAGGTAATCGGCCCCGCCCGCCTTGGTGCCCGTGCCGGAGAGGCCGAAGCCGCCGAACGGCTGACGCCCGACCAGGGCCCCGGTGATGCCGCGGTTGAGGTAGAGGTTCCCCACGCGAAACTCCCGCCGGGCCAGCTCCAGGTGCGACGGCTTCCGGCTGAACACCCCGCCGGTGAGCTTGTAAGCGGTGGCGTTGGCCACGTCGCTCGCTTCCTGGAAGGTCGCGGCACGCATCACGGAAAGCACGGGGCCAAAAATCTCCTCGTTGGCCAGGCGGTGATCGGGCCGGATGCCCGAAAAGATGTGCGGGCCAACATAGGGCTTTCCCACCTTCTCCTCCAGCCCCGGCGGAACCTCGCAGGCCAGCTCCAGCGCGCCCTCGCTCCCACCGATCTCGATGTACCGGCGGATCTTTCGGGCGGCGCTTTCGTCGATCACGGGCCCCACGTCCGTGCCCGGCTCGGCCGGGTCGCCGATCACGAGCGCTTCAGTCGATTCGACGAGCCGCTTGAGGAAAACGTCGTAAACCGCGCCGACGACGATCACCCGGCTACACGCCGAACACTTTTGCCCGCTGTAACCGAAGGCCGACTGCCGGACGCCGAGCACGGCTTCATCCAGATCGGCCGATTCGTCGACGACGATCGCGTTCTTTCCGCCCATCTCGGCGACGACCTTCTTGACGAAACCCTGGCTCTCGGGCACTGGGCCGGCCGCCTGGAGGATGTCGAGCCCCACCTCCTTCGAGCCGGTGAAGGCGATCAGGGCCACACGGGGGTTTCGCACCAGGGCCGCCCCGACCACGCTTCCCCGGCCCGGGAGAAACTGGAGCACGTCGCCCGGCACGCCCGCTTCGTGCAGGACTTCGCACATCACCTTGGCAATGCCCGGCGTCTGGCCCGAGGGCTTCACGATCACCGTGTTCCCGGTCACCAGCGCCGCGGTGGTCATGCCCGTCGCGATCGCCAACGGAAAGTTCCACGGGCTGATCACCACGGCCACGCCCCGGGGCTGGTACCACGTGTGGTTCAATTCCCCGACGAACCGGCCCAAGCGATCGGGCTCGAACAGGCCGACCGCACTTCGGGCGTAGTACTCGCAGAAGTCGATCGCCTCGGCCACGTCGGCATCGGCCTCGCGCCACGTCTTGCCGGCCTCGCGGACCATGATGCCGGCCAGCTCGTCCCGGCGATCGCGCAAAAGCGAGGCCGCCTTGACGATCGTCCGCGACCGCTCGATCGGCTCCACGTCGCGCCATGACGGAAACGCCCTACTCGCCCGGGTCACCGCTTCGGCTGCTTGCTCTCGGGTCCCTTCCCCCGTGATCTCGGGAACGACGGCCGACCGAACCGCTTGTCGAAAACGCTCGCGAACCGCCTCTTCGGCGAAATCGCGGACCGGCTCGTTGGCCAGGGGGCGTCCGTCACCCAGACCTTCGACCGCCGGGCTCAACCGGTGGTGCTCGGGCCGCCGGGCGGAGTTCTCGGGATCCGGGCTTTTCGACATTCCACCCGGCCGGTGCGGCGAGGCCAGCAGCTTTTCGTCGGGGAGATCCTCGGCGAATCCGGCACGGAGCCACGACTGGTTCGAGGTGTTCTCCAGCAACCGCCGCACCAGGTACGCCATGCCGGGGATCATCTCGCCGACCGGCACGTACTCCCGCACCCGCAGCCCGCGTTTCAGGGCCGCGGCCTTCAACTCGTCGGCCATGCCGTAAAGCATCTGTAGCTCGACGGCCGACTGCGGCAGGCCGTGCTTTTCCAACAAGGCCAACGCATGGGCGATCGAGCGGACGTTGTGTGACCCGAGGGCCAGCTTCACGCCCCCTTCGCCCGGTGCCCGGGGGATCGACGCGATCAGTATCTCGGCCATCCGCTCGAAGCAGGCGTCGGTGTCGCGCTTGTCGGTCCAGACGGGCGCCGGCCAACCCATCCGCTCGGCGTGGATCATCTCGTAGTCCCAATAGGCGCCCTTGATGAGGCGCACCGTCACCTGGCGCCCGGTCCGCTTGGCCCACGCGGCGATTCGCCGGGCGTCCTCTTCGCCGGTGCGAAGATACGACTGAAGCGCCAACCCGGCGGGGAAGTCGACCTCGCCGGCGCAACGCTCGAACAATTCGAGCGTGAGGTCCTTCAGGGCGTACTGTTCCATGTCGAAGTTGACCAGCACGCCGTGCTTCCGGGCGGCTTCGAGAATCGGCCGAACGCCTTCGGTGAGGCCGTCGACGGAGCCGCGGAAATCGATGGCGTCGGCCCG
>JBDRTC010000745.1:0-9804 GCA_043824335.1 Planctomycetota bacterium
AACGCCTCGACCACCACGCCCGACGAGTTCAACCGGCGCATCGGGGCGGTGCTGTTCGGAGAGAAGGGCGACCACTTTGGCCGGGCGATCGAGCTGTTGTCGGAAACGCATCGCATGGCCGGCATGCAGGGGATGCTCAACCGGCGGTTCTGGGAGGAAGACTTCCTCCCCACGCGGTCGCCCGGCACAATCCAAAAATCGGCCGATCGGCTCCTCGGCGTGGTCCGGCCGGCGATCGAGCATCTCGAAGCGTGCCGGGCGGAGGCGACCGTCAACCGGGAGCTGTTAGACTCCTTCCTCTTCGGCGCCCGGCGCATGGAGCTGATCGGCCAACGCATGCTCGACGGGCTGGAAGCCGCCCGGCTTTACACCCGGGCATGCGAGTCCCCGTCTCAGGAAGCCTTGCCGCTTTTGGCCGAGGTTGAAGCGCTCGTCGCGAAGAACCGCGACGCCTACGAATCACTCGGCAAGCGGTTTGAGGCGCTTTGGCTTGCCGAGAGCAAGCCGTACGCGGTCGATTGGACGCTCAATCGCTACACGGCCGCCGTGGAAAAGTACGACGGGCTGGCCCGGCGGTTGGCCGAAGCTCGCCAGAAGGCGCAAGCCGACGAGCCTTTGCCGCACCCGGAAGACCTGGGGCTCCTGGTGCCCGAGGCGTTCGCCCGGCGCGCGAGGCCCTACGAGACGGTCGATACGCCGCTGGAGCCCGACGCCCCCTGGGCCGAGCCCTCGGCAACGCATCGGGTGGGCGTGGTGGTCAGGGCGGGGGAAGCCGATCGATTCGAGCTTCCCGTGGCGGTCGACGTCGGGTTGCCGGAGGCGTTGGCGTTGAAGCCCGTCCGGGCGTTTTGCCGTCTCTCCGGACAAGAGCCCCGAGAGATCCTGGCGCAGCTCGACCCATCGGATAAGCCAAACCGCACACGGCTCACCATGCTGATCTCCGATTCGTTGGCCAAGGGGAGCGAGGCGGTCGTTCACGTCTACCTGGGCCTGTCCGGCGCTCCCGAGCCGCTACCCGAAGCCGTCAAGACCGAAGACGCCCCCGACGGCATGAAGTGGATCGAAAACGACAAGGTCCGGCTTCTCCTGGCGCCCGAGGGAGGACACGTCTATCGCTGGGAGGTCAAGGGTCTGGACGGCCGCGACCTGACCATGCCGGGCCAGACCGGTTGGTCCGGCTTCGCCGACATCCACTCAGACCGCCAAACGCCGCACTCGCTCAAGTGCGTTGCCCGGGGGCCGGCATTGGTTCGATACGAGTGCGGCACGGAAGAGGGCATGGTGAAAGCCGTCGGGCTTTTTGGCGGCGTGTCGTGGATGGAGGTCGTCTTGAACGAGCCGGTCAGCCACTACTGGGAGTTCGACAACCCGAAGAATTTCGCCGCCGACGGCCCCAGCCCGGGGACGTACCTTCTCTCCGACGGTACGACCGGCCCGGTGAGCAAGGACGGCCCGTTCACCGAAACGCAGGTGCGGGTCCCCAACGTGTACTGGGCGATCAAGCACAACGCCGACCGTCTTGCCCTGGGCCTGGCGACGCCGGAAGTGGCGGCAAACCACGTCATCGCTCCCGGCTCCGGCTCCGGCGGCGTGGGGATCGAAAACTCCCCGCTCACCAGCCACTTCGTCACCTACGCCGGCCTGCTGGAAGCCGAACCCGGCGAAACGATGAACCGCCTGCGCGAGACGCTTGATTTCAAGAACCAGCCGAGGGTGATTCTGTACGCGATTGATTCCCGGAACTGAAACGCCTGCGACGCAGTCAAATGGGGACGCCGGGACTCGAACCCGGATGGGCTTTCGCCCACAAGATCCTAAATCTTGCGTGTCTGCCAATTCCACCACGCCCCCTGCCGAGAACCGGGAAAATTCTACCACGCAATCCGCGGCGTGGATACCCGACAAGCACGGCGCGGGGGCTGGTAGCCCGTCGAAAAAGGGTGCCACTGCTGGCTTGCCCAGCAGTGATTTTCGAGAGAATTTGTACAGCACTGCTGGGCAAGCCAGCAGTGGCACCCAAATTCCCGAAGAACTGCTTTCTCAACGGGCTGCCAGCCATTCCCTTTCCCGCTTCTGACCGGGCGCCAACCGTGGTATGTTGGTCCCCTGATGACAAGTGCTCTCGCTGCCCGGACAGGTTCGCGCCGAGTGGCCGAAAAGAGATCGTCCGATGCTCACCAGGGACCTGGCCATCGCCGACTATGAGGGCGGCCGGATACTGCCGGACCGGCTCACGAGGAAGCTCCACCGTCAGTATCTGGGCTACGCCGAGCGGATGCTCCACGTCTACCGGACGGGGATCGGCCGAACGCGCCGCGACCTGCACCGGGCCGTCGCGGCGACTTTTGCCGCCGAGGAAGACTGCCCGGTGCGGCGCGTCGACGCCTTTTCCAAGCTGCTGGACGACGCCTCGACCTACGAGCGGGACCGCCGAGGCCGCGCCGCCGCGCTACGCCAAAAGGTCTTCCACATGGCCGCGCCCAGGCACCCGCTGGTTTTGAGGGCCGACCGGCTTTTCGAGACGGAAGAGGCCCGGGTGAAGTTGGAGATTGCCGCGAAGCTGGGACGTCCCTGGGTGGAGATCGAGCGGGAGCTGTTCGCCGACGTGATTGAATTTCACCGGCTGGTCCGATTCGAGGGATACGCGGACGCCGGGGCCCTCTTGGCCCGATACAACGTCGCCCAGGTGCAGGCGGCCCTGTTCGGGGCCGTTTCGATGACCGTTTGGGCCGGCGAGGATTTCAAGACGATCCTCCGCTACGCCAAGCTGGCCCGGCTGATGCACACGATCGTTCGAAGCGGCGAGGGCCGATACCGTTTTCGTTTCGACGGCCCGGCCTCCGTGCTCCGCCAGACGCGCCGCTACGGCGCGGCCATGGCCCGGTTCCTCCCGGCCCTGATCGCCTGCCCGAACTGGCAGATGCACGCGGTGATCCACACCCGGCGATCGGGCTTCAGCGTGCGGCTCGAACTCTCGTCCGAAGACGGCCTGAACAGTCACCTCCCCGCCCCGGAGGAATTCGACTCTTCGATGGAGGAAGCATTTTCCGAGAAGTGGGGAGCCGAGAAGCGCGACGGCTGGCGCATGGTTCGCGAAGGGGAGATTCTGCACCGGGGCCAGAAGGTCTTCGTGCCCGATTTCGTCTTCCGGCACGACGACGGGCGCAGCGTTCTGATGGAACTCATCGGCTTCTGGACGCCCGAGTACGTCGAGGCCAAGCTGGAAACGCTGCGCACGTTTCAAGACGAGCGGATTCTTCTGGCAGTGGCGGACGCCGCGAGGAAGGAGATGCCGGAGCTTCCCAAGGAGACGATCACGTTCAAATCGGCGCTACACATCAAGGACGTGTTGGATCGTCTGAAGACGTTCTCCGGGTAGTGGTTGCGGGTTGTGTGATGCGGTCCCCGCCGAACGCAGTCGGCGGGCGTTTCCGGAAAACGTGACGTCAAAACCAAGCCCCTCACCCCTCATCCCTCGCCCCTCGTCCCTGATAGATCGTCTTTTCGGTGATGACCTTGTTCATGTAGACGTCGTGCGGCTCGGTGGGAATCTCCGGAAAGAGTTGGCACTCAAAGGCCAGGGCGACCAGCGCGGTATTGGGCCGGACGCCGGCCAGGAGCCGGTCGTAGTAGCCGCGGCCATGCCCTAGACGCGCCCCCCGGCGGTCGAAGGCCACGCCCGGCACCATCACCAGATCGAGCCGGCTCGGGTCGACCCGCCTATCGTCCAACGCCCGCAATTCGCGCTTCGGCTCCAAAACCTTAAACGTCCCCACGGCCAACTCCTCCATGCTCTTTAGCAGGAAAAGACCAAGCCGGTCACCGTGGCAGTAGGGGACGACGATCCGCTTGCTCCCCCCAAGTGCGGTTGCAAGAAACGGTCGCGTGCGGACCTCGCTGCGCATGTCGACGTAGCACATCACCGTCTCGGCCGCGGCGAACTCGGAGAGAGCGGCGAACTTCTCGCAGATGACGCGGCTCGCCTCCTCCCTGTTCGGCTGGGCCCGCCGATTGGCCTCCGACTGCTCGCGGATTTGGCGTTTCAGGTAGCGAAAGGATGCGGTTTCCACCGAGGTTTCTTCCGTTTTGTCGCCGCCTGCCGGACCTGCTTCCCGACGGTGGCTTGTGAGTCATTCGGGCCAACCGCTACCGGGCCCCGCCCAGCGACTTCTCCGGGTCCCAGACGACCACGCCCATGTGGTAACGGTCGTGACCTTCGATCTTGGCGGCGTAGTACGCGGTGAGGACCTGGCCGTCGGGAAGCTCTACGCTGCTGGGATACCCGCCGTCGCCCCACCAGTCGACCACTCGCACGGGGTCGCTCCACGTCTTGCCTTGGTCGCTCGTGACGAGCACCTCGACGCCGTGGACGGTCCCGGTGCGATCGCCGTAGGAGAGCAGCACGCGGCCGTCCTTCAACTGGAGAAGATGCGCCGGGTGCTGGCCGCCCTGGGTGAGTTGGCCGAGGGATTCCCACGTCTTGCAGTTGTCCTCCGACGCATAGCCGTACAAGGCGGAGTGCCGGGCCGCGGCCAGCCACTTGCCGCCGCCGAGGTTGAGGATCGCCGTCTCGTTGCGAAGGTTGTCGTTATCCAGCGGCGAGAACTCTTCCCAGGTCTTGCCGTCATCCCGGCTGTGAATGCACCAGGCCCGCTCGTTCCGGACGCTGTAGCCGGGCCATGAATAAGCAGGCACGCGGAGCACGCCGTCGTCGCCTGCGAGAACGTCGCCGAACGGGATCCAGGGATGGCCGTCGGGCGCCCGGTCGGGCAGGCCCTCTTTGTCGATCGACCAGGTGCGTCCGCCGTCGGACGAACGGCAAAGCCAGGCATGGAGGATGCCGGCCCGAAACGGCGCTCCCGGCTTCCCGTCGGGGTACTGGTTCGACCACCCGGAAGCGATCACGAGCAGGTCGCCATTCCTGGCCCTTCCGGCGGCCACGTTCATACGGTTGGTGTCGGGCTCATGCGGGGCGGGGGTGCCGACTTTCCGCCAAGTCGCGCCGTTGTCTTTGGTTGCCCAGCACTCGACGTCGCCCGCCACGCTGCCGTGGCTTGGCTGGTTGAAGATCGTGGCCACGATCGTCCCGTCCTCAAGCACGGTCAGGTTGGGCCACGCGCAGACGTTGTCGGCCACCACGACCGGCGCCGGTCTTTGGCCCTCTTTCGTTTGAACGTAGCGTTTGCCCTCGCCGGCCGGCGCGGCTCGCGCGATCAGAAGCAGCGACAGAATCAGCACGGCGACAAAAGCCCCTCTGTTCGCGGAGGTTTTCACGTTCATCTCAGCACTCCTTCGTCACGGGTGTGTGCCTTTCCGAGGACCGACGTGTTTCCATCAGTTTCCGCCCATTCTCCGGCGTCGCGGGTGGCGTTGTCAACCGCCGGCCGGGCATTTTCACGGGTCGGCCGCTTGTCGCTCCTGGACGTGGCTCTCTTCCGCGGTAGAATGGAGCGGCGCTGGACTATTTTCCCGACGGCCTCCATCCCGACCCTCGCGGTCATCGCGTGATTGCCGATCTGCTCGTCCAGCGGCTGGCAACCATCCTGACTCGGCGATCATCGGGCCGGTGATCGGAATCTTGAAATGTCTCACCGACCGTTTGTTCCTGTCCTAGAGGTCTAACTCGCCCTTTTCAACGGGCGGCTCACGCCAGCATCCGGCGGAACTGGTCGAACAGGTAGCTGCTGTCGTGGGGACCGGCCGAGGCTTCCGGGTGGTACTGGACGCTGAAGGCCGGAAACTTGCGGTGGCGGACCCCCTCGACCGTCTGGTCGTTGAGGTTCACGTGCGTGACCTCCAGTTCGCTGGGCAGGGTGTCGGCCTCGACGGCGAACCCGTGGTTCTGGCACGTGATTTCCACCCGGCCGCTGGCCTTGTTCAGCACCGGTTGGTTCGACCCGCGGTGGCCGAATTTCAGCTTGAAGGTTTTGGCGCCGCACGCCAGACAGAGAAGCTGATGCCCCAGGCAGATGCCGAAGACCGGCTTCTTGCCCAACACGCCCCGGATCGTCTCCCGGGCGTACTCGATCGGCTCGGGATCGCCTGGCCCGTTGGAGAGAAAGACGCCGTCGGGCTCCAGGCCGAGCACGTCGTCGGCCGTGGCCGTGCCGGGCAGGATGGTCACGCGGCAGCCCATGTCGAACAGGTGCCGGGCGATGTTCCATTTCAAGCCGTAATCCAAGGCCACCACGTGGGGTGGCACGGGCATCTTGCCCGTGTTGTCCCGGCACTGGCGAGACGCCAGTGGCACCCGGGGCGCCAGCTTCGCCCAAGGACTGAGGGGCTCGTTCCACTCGATCGGCCCCTCGGGGATCACCTCGCGCACGAGGTCGCGGCCCACCAACCCCGGGCTGGCCGCGGCCTTGGCGACCAGGCGGGCGTCGTCGAGATCGACGCTCGAAAGGACGCCTTTCATGGCCCCGCGGGTGCGGATGCGGCGGACCAGCGCCCGGGTGTCGATCCCCTCGATCGCCACGATCCCGTGACGGCGGAGGTACTCGTCCAGCTCGCCACAGGCGCGGAAGTTGCTCGCCCGGCGACTCTGCTCCCGCACGACAAACCCGGCCAGGAACGGTTTGCGGCTCTCCACATCTTCGGAGTTGATCCCGTAGTTGCCGATCTCGGGATAGGTCATCGTGACGATCTGGCCCCGGTAGCTGGGATCGGTGAGGATTTCCTGGTAGCCGGTCATCGAGGTGTTGAAACAGACTTCGCCGTCGACCTCGCCCGAGGCGCCGAAGGCCTCGCCGATGAATACGGTTCCGTCTTCCAGAGCAAGCTTTGCCGGTTGCGTCATTTTGGGCGGGAAATGAAACGCTGGGTGCGTCGGTGTGAAAAGTTTCGGTTTGTGCGGGGACGAAGCGTTGAGTTTGCGTGTTGGGTAACGAGCAACACGGGCACTTCGACAGTGTTCTAAAGTCCGTCGGGGTCTTGTCCCGATAGCTTGTTAACGGCTGTGGGTCTTCGGACGAAGTGAACTTCCCAGTTCAGTTGGTTCGGACAGCCAAAAACGAGGGCTCTTGTGTCGGCGAGCAAGAGCCCTCACTTTTTTGCGCGCTGGCGGCCTCGCAAGTCGGGCTCTCATTATAAACTCTTCCCAAACGCGCGAGTAGGTGCCGTGACTCAGCAGGCGGCGGCCGGGGCGAGGTGCCGGTCGGGGGCGATGTCCTCGGGTCTGCGGCGCAGAAGCGCCAACAGGCTGCTGCCCCGCCGGTAGCCGTGCTTGCGGCGGCCGGCGAGCAGGTCCTCCAGCACCTTGACCTCCCCGGCAAAGGCGGCTTCCAGCAGGCGATTCGCCGGCGCCGGGGGCATCCAGAAGTGGGTCCCCGCCCGGCCCCAAGCCCGACCGCGACGCCACGGGAACAACCGAATCGCCCGGATCAGCGGATACATCCTCGCGTTCAAATGGGAAACCAGCAGGGGCTCGACCGGCAGATCGGCCCAAAGGCGCTCGAACCTCTGGCGGTCGTAGCGGCGAAAATGCCCAAAGCTCTCGTCGTGGGTGCTCCAAAGCGACTCGTCGGCAGGAACCGTGATCAGGAAGTAGCTCTCCGGCCGGGCGGCGGCCAGCAGTTCGGAAAGCATGGCAAAATCGTCGGGCACGTGCTCCAGCACGTCATTCAGCAGGAACAGCCGCGCCTTGTCCATCAGATTGCCAAGGTCCTCGGGGGCACGGCCGACGAGAAACTGCACCTTGGGGAACCTCTCGCGGGCCCATCGGATCGCCTCATTCGAGGTGTCAATGCCCACGCTGTGGTAGTCTTCGGCAAAGGAGGCGATGTTGGCCCCCGTACCGCACCCGATGTCGACGATCGTTGTCTCGGAAGAGGGAGGCAGAACTTGCCGCACCAGCCGCCCGAGGATCGTCCGCCGCGCCAGAAACCACCAGTGGTGCTCTTCGATGTCGGCGTGGAGTTGGAATTGCTCGGTTTGCATGAGAAAAAGCAACGGGGAGGTGGAGGTCGATGTTTGCCGTGACCGCACGAGTGCGATCCGGCCCGGTTTGGACCCAATCGGGGGCCCCACGGGCTGCTACAACTATACCCGATTACGGCGATCGCACCAGTGGACATCAAGCCGCGCCACCAATGGCGAAATCGGCCCCCTCGGAAGCACCCTGCCCCCACAACCCCCGGAAACCTGGGTTTCGTGCAGCAATGACCTATACTGCCCACGGGCGGACCTATCTGTTGGAGTCCCGCCTTCAGGCGGTCCCATTCATCGCGGTGGTTGAGGCACAAGATGCGCCGGACGATACTCGACCGATGCTACGACTGGGGCCGATCCTGGATTTACCCGGAGGGCGCCACGAGCGGCCATGCGCAAGAGGAGGCCGACCGGTTCATCGAGATCGACGACCGGGGATCGGGGGTCACCCTCTTCGCCTTCGCCGGGCTGGCGGCCCAGTTCGCCGGCCTGCCGACGTTCGAGTTCCGCCGCGTGCTCAATCAATGTTGCCCCGACTCGAATCTGGTTTTCGTTCGCGACGTCCGCCGGCTGAGCTACCATCTCACGCCCGAGGGCGAGCCGAACGGGCTGGAATTCTACGAGACGCAGGTTCGTCAGGCGATGGACTCGTTGGGAGCGCGATACCACGTGGCCCTGGGAACGTCGCTGGGCGGCAGCGCGGCCCTTTACTTCGGCGCCCGCTGCCAAATGGATCAGGTGATCGCCTTCAGCCCGGCCTATCCGCTCACGATCTATTGCACCGCGTGGAGCCAACTGCGGACCTACCTCGACCTCGCCAAGCTCGTCCGCTCGCCCGAGGCCTACAAGGAGCTGGCCGTCATCACCCTGGGCGCTTGGATCTGTTACCTTCGCCTGCGGCGTCTGGTGGGCAAGCGGAAAATCTGGCCGGTGATCGAAACGTATCGCCAAAGCGATCCCCGCCCGAGGGCAACGGTTTTCTACAGCGCCGGTTGCCGGCCCGACGCCTATCAGGCGACTCTATTCGACGGCCTCGACGAGCTTCGCCGCGTCGCGATTCCGACCCCGAGGCACAACTGCGCCGGGTTCCTCAAAGCCCGCAACGAGCTGGCCGACACGATCCTGCGCGAGATCCAATCGGGCCGCGACGGGTAGCCATTTCGCGCTGAGCAACCGTAGCCGTCGCGGCAGGCGTAGGTTATGCTTCAGCATATCGCTTCGTGTCCTCATAACGGCAAAGGGCGGTTCGTCTAGCGGTCGTCTCTGGCGGAAAGGGCTGACATGTCGCTATCTCGCATTTTTCTCGGGAAGGCGTTCGGAGCCGTTCTGCTTGCCGGGATCTCGAACGTCTGTGCTTCCGGCGGTACGATCGACACGGTCGCCGGAACGGGGCTGCCGGAAAACATCGGCGACACGCTCAACCACCGCGTGCGCCGCGTCCGGCCGTAGCCGTCGCACCGCACGAGCCCGATGCCGGTTTTGGTTAACGGATCCGGCTTTTTCCGTCTTGGCCTTCCCTCGGCTTCGATACCGGTTTTGGTCAACCGATTTGGCTTTTTCCGTGTTGGCCCTCCCCTTGGCCTTCCCCCGATGGTCGGGTGGCTCGCGGCTTTTGATCAACGGATTTCCCGTTTTCCATTTTCCTCGGCCGGTTCGCCATTTTCCGTTTTCAATGGCCGCCTCCCCGAGAGACCAGCCTGGGAAACGTGTCGACCGCCAAGTACCCGCTGTCCGTGGAACTTGTTGGTTGGGTGGCACTGGCTGCTTGTCAGCCAGTGTCCGGCTCGAGCGAGACCCAGCGGGACGCACTGGCTGAAAAGCAGCCAGTGCCGCCCACAAATCAAGGTGACACGAGGCGCCAGCTACCTTTGCCCCAGG
>JBDRTC010000746.1:0-2092 GCA_043824335.1 Planctomycetota bacterium
ACCCAGCGTGCAATATCAGCAGGACACAAGGGAAAAATGGGGAAAAAGGCAGCCTGGGCAAAGCCGGAAGAGCAAGAACGGATCTCGGGCGAGCTGGCATCCGCTTTTCGCGGGGAGCCTGACCCGCTGGTTCGGGCTGAAATCGTCCGAGCGATCAGCCGGTATCCGACTGTGGCAGCAGCTTCGGTCCTCGAGGTTGCGGTGGATGACTCCGACGCCGATGTCCGCCTCATCGCCTGCGAGGCGTGGGGTCGCCGCGGCGGTCCCGAGGCGGTCGCCAAGCTCAGCGAAGCGCTGGCCAGCGACGTCGACCCCGACGTTCGCCTCATGGCCGCCCATGGCCTGGGGAAGGCCGGCGAGTCGGGTGCGGTCGCACCACTGGGCGAGGCGTTGGAGGATCGCGACCCGGCCATGCAGTACCTGGCCGTCGAATCGTTGCGCGAGGTCACTGGCGAGGACTTCGACAACGACGTCAACCAGTGGCGCCAGTACGTCAAAGGAGAAGAGCCCACTCCGTCGCAGCCGCCGGTCTCGATCGCCGAACGCTTCCGCCGGCTGTTCTGAAGCGGTCCTGTTGCGGAAAGTCAGAGACGGGGGGTGGCATGGCCAAACTTGTTTGGCCATGTGCGGATTTCTCCGGGGCAGGGAGACATGCCCACGCAAGCGAGGGCATGGCACCCGACTTTCCGCAGTCAACCCGACATTCGGCCGAGCGCAGGTTGCGCTTGTCTGGCCGTGGGAAAGACGGTACTATAGGCACGGTCGTTGTCCTATTTGACCGGCGGTTCACGCACCCACGAGTAACACCGGCAGCAGGCCGACTGGGGAGGAATGAATCCACTCAGGTTTACCGACCAGTTCAAGACGCTCCACGAGTTGGCGATCCGGCTGTCGGAAACCGCCGGGGCGGACGCCGTATTGCTTCTGTTAGAGGAATCGGCCGACTGGGCACGGTTGAAGAAGCTGTCGGGCGACGAGAAGGTGCTGGTGGCTGCCGACACGGCCGAGCAGCTCGAGGGCGCGGCCGAGGCGGGGCTGGAGCCCATCGTGCTCGACATGGCCGACAGTCCCGTCTACGACCGGATCGCCCAGGCCCTGCTGGAGGCCGTCGCCGACGATATCCTGGCGCCCGGCTCCGTGGTCGTCGCCCTCTACAGCGGCTTCGAGGCCGACACGATCGACTCGATGAGCGTGATCAACCTGGGCGAGCACCTCGATCGGCTGACGGGTCGCGATCTTCGCCAGTTGGAGACCCGGGTTCCGCTCGACACGCTGAAGATCGTCGTCGACCTGGCCGTGGAGATCGGCCGGGAAGGGCGGGAGGGTAAGCCGGTCGGGACGATGTTCGTAGTGGGTGACACCCGCAGCGTGCTGGCCAGCAGCCACCCCGCCGGTTTCGACGCGGTTCGCGGCTACAACCGCAAAGAGCGGAATCTGGACGACCTTCGCGTTCGCGAGGGAATCAAGGAGATCGCCCAGATGGACGGCGCGTTCATCATTTCGGCCGACGGCACGGTCGAGGCCTCCTGCCGCTACGTCGACGCTTCGGCCGCGACGATCACCCTATCGAAGGGCCTCGGTGCCCGGCACTGGGCCGCCGCCGCCATCAGCCGCAGCACCAAGGCCGTGGCGGTCACGGTGAGCGAGTCCAACGGCACCGTCCGCATCTTCGAGAACGGAGAAGTGATGCTCCGCATCGAGCCGATCCACCGCCGCCCGTTGGTCTGGAAGGACTTCGAGTACGAGCCTCCGACCGTCGAAAGCCGGGTCAAGGGCAAGGCGGATGGGGGCAAGGCCGGCAAGGAGTGACTCGTTGCCCGGCTATTTCGGTCGCTCCATCACCAAGGCGACCTCGAAGCGGCCGTGCGGGTCGCTCGCGGTGACGACCCGGGCCGGCCGAATCCAGAGGAAGCTCGTTGCCCGGCCGTCCTGGCTCGGACTTTCGTAGAGGACTACGCTGGCGTCGTTGGTCAGCCGGCGGGCGAAGCCGAAGCGAGAGGTGACCAGATCGACCAGCTTCCGCGTGTTTCCGGTCGAGCCGTAGAAGGTGATCCGCTGGAGCTCTTGCCGCGGATTGAAGTAGTAGGTGATT
>JBDRTC010000747.1:0-3791 GCA_043824335.1 Planctomycetota bacterium
GCCTCGGCCGAGAGCACCACGCTCTCGGCCAGCGGCACGCCGTTCTCGATCAGAAGGGCCAGCACCTCGGAGAACGTGACGATGCGATGCCAGCGCAACATCCGGCCCAACCATGGGAGCCAGCCAAACACGAGGACCGAAGACCGCGGCTGGAGTAATGCGGCCCGAGAGGACCGGAACCACCAAAGCCCGGCGAGCAACACGATCGCCACGGGCACCACTGGCCACCAATGTCCGACCGAATGACCCCAGCGAGCCAAATGGTGAACGAGCCGCGGCCCCTCGACCCCGTATTGGCCCAAGAATCCCAGCAGAACGGGAATGATCTTCACCAGCAGGAATACGCCCATGCACCAGGCGACTAGGACCACCAGGATGGGGTAGAGAAATCCGGCCGCCGTCATCCGCTGCGTATCGGCCAACCGCCGAGCGGAACGGGAGACGGACTCCAAAGCGGCAGACAACCGCCCCGCCCTCAACCCGGCCAGTACGACCGCCCGGTAGACCGGCGGAAAAAGCTCCCGTTCTTTCTCCAGGATATCGGAGAGCGACTCGCCCCGTTTCATCCGCTCGGCGATCATTTGCGTGATCCGGCCCAGGCGCCCGGGCAAGTCCTCGCCCAATTCGCCGAGCGCCCCTTCCAGGGGCACCCCGGATCGAACCAGCGCGGCGATCTCGTCATTCAGAGCAATCAACTCGTCCAGCGAGATAGCGGCCGCACCGGATGCTCCAGAATTTGCCACCAGTTGCACCTTTCCTGCAGAACGGCCCCACCAGCAGGTGAATCACCGCTACCATGAATTCGTACCGGGGGGGCGGAATCTGTCTGGTCGTTTTTCGAGAACTGCCCGTTTTCTTGCGTGTGAGACAAGAGGCCGACGTGCCGTCGGCCGCTAAACTTGTCGAGATGGACTCGACTAAACTTGTGGAGACGAAGCCGACTGCTCGCCGTCCGGGCTTTCGGAGAATCCCAAAACGCGGCGGACTTCCGCCGGACTGGTCAGCCCTTGGCGGACTGCCCGACGGGCCCGATCCCAGCGGGTGACCATTCCGGCCTCGACGGCCAGGCGTTCGAGTGCCGACGCGTCCGACCGGGAGAGGATCGCGCGGCCCAGCTCCGACCGCTCGGCCGTGAGCATTTCGGCCAACAGAAAACGTCCCCGGTAGCCGGTTTGCCCGCAGGCGTCGCAGCCGACCGGGACCCGGACGCCCTCGACCGGGAGCCCCAAGCGGTCCGCTGGGTCGCCGCTCAAGCGCGAGCACTCGCACAATCTGCGGACCAGCCGTTGAGAGAGGATGGCCAGCAGGCCGCTGCGGAGCAGGTACGGCTCGATCCCCATGTCCGAGAGCCGGCTGATCGCCTCGGCCGCGCTGCCGGCGTGGAACGTGCTCAAGAGCAGATGGCCGGTGAGCGAGGCCTGAAACGCCGCTTCGGCGGTCGCGCGGTCGCGGATCTCGCCGACCATAATCACTTCGGGGTCCTGGCGCATCAGAAACCGCAAGCCGGCCGCCAGGTCCAAGCCCACCGTTGGGTTGACCTGCGCCTGGGCCACCCCTGCAACGGCCACTTCGACGGGGTCCTCCAGCGAAACGAGGCTCCGTCGCGCGTCGTCCCGGCCGGCGATCTCCCGCAGGCAGGCGTAGATCGTGGTCGTTTTTCCGCACCCCGCCGGCCCGGTGGCGATGATCGCGCCCGAGGTCTCGCCTAAGAGCCGCCGCAAAGGCTCGAGCACGTCGTCGGCCAGGCCCAGGTCGTCGAGTCGCTGGTAGCGGCGAGCGCCGGCGAAGAGCCGTACGACCGTCCTTTCCCCATAAAGGGTCGGAAACGTGCTGATTCGCATTTCCACGTCGCTTCCAGGCGAGCGGATGCGGCCTTCCTGCGGGACGTCCGTGCGGTAGGTCAAGAGTTCAGCCAGCACCTTGAGCCGGGCGACAATGTTGCCGGCCACCGCGGAGGGAAACGTTCCTGCCCGTTCGAGCACGCCGTCGATGCGGAACTTCAACTCCAGCCCCTCCGCGGTCGGCTGGAGGTGCACGTCGCTTGCGTCCCGATCTTGCCCGACGGCCAGGAGCCGGTCCACCACCTTTGGGGCGAACTCCGGACTGCGCGAATCGAACTCGGCAAGCGCCTGATCCACCACGTCGCGTATCGACTGCTTCATCGCCGCTCCCGTTCGATTCCCGATTATTCCTGACGCGGCCTCATGATTGATCGTAACTCGCCAAAACGACGAGGGGAAGTGAAACGCGGAGGGGGAGGACGCGAAGCGTCCAAAAGTCCGTGACGACGCAAAGCGTCGTCACGAGGCGCCGCGGGGGGCAAGAGAAACGTCGACCGAGCGCAAGCCGGAAATCCTTTCTGTTTCATGGGTTATGAAAAACCAAGCAGCGCTGGCCGTGTTTCCCTGTCCGCTTGGGAGCCCGGTTGGCAATACACAGTTAGGGAGGCGGAATCAACCGCCCCGACCGTCACCCGACTTCAGACGCGAGCGAAAACAAAGGATTTTGAAATGCACGCCCAGAATCGAACCGCAAAGAAGACAAACTGGGCCCTGCCGCTGGCGGCCGTGCTGCTGTTGAGCTTGCCGGGGCTGGCGATTGCCCAAACGGCGGACTCTCAGGCGGAGGCGCCACTCACGCTGGCCGGGCAAGTCGACGGCGTTCTGTCGCACGTTGTCGACTCGCTGGCAGGCGTCTTGTTCTATGACTTCGGCACGGGCGCGCCGCTGGTGGTCCTCTGGCTCATCGCCGGCGCGATCTTCTTTACCTTCCGCATGGGCTTCATCAACGTGCGGGCGTTCCGCCATGCGATCGAGGTGGTGCGCGGGAAGTACGACGACCCGAAAGACAAGGGTGAAGTCACCCAATCCTTCAGCTTGATCTCGGCGACGGTGACCGCCATCTCGTGAGCGGTCCGCACAAACGGAGCCGCCGAGGGCACCTTGGGAAAAGTCGGCGGGCATCTGCTTGACCGGAGGCTCGGGGCGACTTACGATAGCGCGGATGGGGGACTCGAGTGCAGTCTCGTGATCTCCGCGGCTTCCCGGTAACTTCCGTGAGTTCGAACCGATGCCTTCGACCCAACCGTGGATTTCAGCGAGTGCCGTTTTCAGGGGGTGGTTCGGCGTTTGTTGCCGATGGTTGGCCGTGGGGCTGACCCTCTTGCCGGCGGGTCGGGCCGTCGCCCAGGGGCCGCCCGAGGGCCCGACGTCCCAGCCGGTGGCGGCCGCGAGGATCTTCGTCAAGCCCCGCTTGGAGATCCGGCAGACGTTCGTCGGCACCGTGCTACCCAGACGGGTCAGCCAGGTGGGGAGCACGGTGGAGGGGCGGGTGATCGAGCTGTTCGTCGAGGAGGGAGATCACGTAAACAAGGGCGACAAGCTGGCCCAGTTGCGCACCGAGTCGCTGGAGATCGAATTGGCCTCCGCGGAGGCCGAACTCGAATTGCTCGGGCACGAGCTGGAGCGATTGAATGTCGCCGGGCCCAAGGAGATCGAGCAGGCGAAAGCCCGCGTGGCGGCGGCCGAGGCCCTGAGAGACTTCACCAGGGCCCGGGCAGACCGGAGCACGCCCTTGCTGGCCAATAGGACGATCAGCAAGGACGACTTGGAGGAAATCATTTCCGCGGCCACCGGCGCCCTTGAAATCCACAAGGAAAGGACCGCCGGCTGGGAGCTGGCCGAGGCGACGTATCCGATCGACCTCCTCCGGGCGGAATCCAAAATCGAGGTGCAGCGAGAAAAGATCCGCGGGCTCGAGGACGACATCGCCGAGCACACGATCCTCGCTCC
>JBDRTC010000748.1:0-4346 GCA_043824335.1 Planctomycetota bacterium
CCTCCGCTTCCACCAGTAACTCCCCTCCCAACGCGGAAGAAGTGACAACCCCCACCAGGACAGCGAGCACGTGCTTCATCGCGTGGACCTTGAGTTCCAGGAGACGGAGTTCTCAAGCGGATGGGAGAGGATTCGAACCTCCGGTGCAGTTTCCCGCACAGCAGTTTTCAAGACTGCCGCCTTAGACCACTCGGCCACCCATCCAAATTGTTTGACAGTAAAGACTTATGGAAATCCGGGTTTTCCTGTTTTTGGGAACTTGACGCCCGTTCTGACGCCTCCTAGTGGTCTGTCCAGTTCGACTTTACCAATCCGTCACGTTCTGCATTCGTCAAGATAAGCACAGCAATCTGTGTGTCAGGTCAAACGTCTACGATTAGTAATCTCTATCTGGACAGACCACTAGGGTGATGGGCACGAAAGAAAGGCACCCACCCGGGTTGACGAGTGGGTGCCGAGACAACACCTTGGCCTTTGGAACCGGAGGTGATGCCCATGCCGAAGTCTACCAGACGCCGGAAGCCCCGCAAACCGGCAAAGCCCACCCTGACTTCCCCTTGTATGCCCATGCCACCGGCCGATGGGCCAAGAAGATTCGGGGCAAGCTCCACTACTTCGGTCCCTGGAGTGACCCCCAGGGTGCTCTCGAACGCTGGCTTGCACAGAAAGACGACTTGCTGGCCGGCAGAACGCCACGGGTGGAAGGCGACGGGCTGACGCCAAGGTTGTAATGGCGAAGAAGCTGCATGCCGACAAAAGCCTGGAGATCGACGACATCTGCAAGACGCTGCGGATCTCGCGATCGACGTTCTATAGGTATGTGCGGCTGTGACGCGGTGCCGTTTCCTGGTCATTTGTTGGTTCGATGAGCCGACCGATTCATGCCCAGTGCGTGGTCAATGAAGAGGTAGGCCGATTCGCGGGCGTCGAGAGGGAATCCGTGGCCGCCGGGTGGGTAGGCAGCGACGATCCGCTCTTCGGCGCCCAGAAGGCGATAGACCTCCATAGCAGTCTGGACACACCGCCGGGCACTCTCGATACGGAAGTTCGTGTCGCTCAACGGGGCATGGACGTAGAGGTGTCGCGGCGCGATGGCTGCCAGCACTTCCGGGAAATCGAACGGGAGCTTGTTCGGACCTTTGCCCCATACCGACTCGATGCGTGGCATGTAGCGAGTCTGACACCAGCCGGAGAGGTCGCCCCGCATGTAGTCCGCGAATGAGTCGAACCCGGAACTCGTCACGACGACCCTAATCCGCGGATCGAACGCACCAACGAATAGAGAATTGTGCCCTCCCAGCGACACGCCGCAGCAACCGATCCGCTCCGAGTCCACCTCCGGCAGCGAAACGAGCAGATCGACCGCCCGCATGTGGTTCCAAATCCCTTTCATCGTACCGCTTGCGTAGCCGAGCGACGCCGGGTCAGTCTGGTTTTCGCCGAGGAGTGGATAGTCTGGGGCAATAGTGACGTAGCCGCGCTCGGCCAGTTCGAGCGTGTAACGCGGATAGTCCGGCCCCAGTCCAGCTGTTCTGCCCTTCGGCCCGCTGGTGCCGTGCAAGCACAAAACCGCCGGACGCGGCTCTTTGATTCCGTGCGGAATGACGAGGTACGCGGGCACGCGGTCCCCTTTTGACGCTAGATAAGTGACCTTCTTCCGCGTCACCGTTTCCAGTCTTTCCGATTCGACCACCTGCACGTCCAGCGGCGTGCCATCGTGCTTCGGCAGCGGCCCCATCACGAGCGACATGTTCGCGAGAATATGTTCGCGCCGCCGCGGCCAGTCCCTGGGCTCGGTGATCCGATGCGTCTTGCCTTCTCCATCGATCCAGACCAACAGGTTCATCTTGTCCGCGTAGAACGGCGGCCTCGACTGTTCCGACTCCGCAGATGAGACCCGGCCCAGTGCCGCTTCGATCACTGCGGCGATTTGTCGGCCGAGCAGGTCGTAGCCCTGGACGCTAAAGTGGACATCATTGGCATTCTGCACTGTGGACAGATGCGGGGTGATGAAGGTGAAGAGGTCGTTGATGGCGACGCCGTGCTTTGTCATGACCTCGGCGGCGGCCTGGTTTCGTTCGATGATCGAGGCGGCGGTCTGCTTCTTTGACTGGGCATCCGGGATGGGCGTCGTACTGCCCCAGATCAGCTTCGCGCCGGTCTTCTGCATGCGCTCGACGAGCTGTTCCAGCCGTTGCGTGTAATCGGCCACGGGCGTGTTGCGGTCGTGAATGCCGAAGTTGAAATGGATCACGTCCCATTTGCCATCGCCGAGCCAGATGTCGATTCTTTTCAAGCCGGTCGCTGTCGGGCCGCAATTGGCTGGGGCCCGGTGAACGTTCGCCTTGCCCGCGAGCGCGTTCCTCGCGGCCAGCGTGTAGCCTCGCGAAACCGAGTCGTCGATCAGCAGCACACGCGGCAACTGCGGATCGTCCTCGACGAAGTCCCATGCGTTCGACTTTCCTGCAACTTTCTCACGCTTGTGGATGGGCAGGTAGAAGCCGCCAAGGTTCTCCTGCAGGAGGCGCTCCCACGCCTGCTGGTCGGGCGGCAGCTTGGCGACGAGCGTCTGGTACTCCTCATCCAGGTTCTTGTCCGCAGCTGCCTTCTCCACACCGGCTTCAGCGGCGTTGGCCGGCTCGCCCTTGGGTGGCTGACCTGTCGCCCGATTCGTCCGACTTGCCAGGGCGACGACGAAGTCTACCAGTTCCTGGCATTGGAAGAAGACCTCGCCTGAAAGGGGCGGGGATTTCTCTGGTGCGTCGCTTGCGCGCAGTCCGGCCAGCGGAACCAGCAGCAGGGCGGCGATGCAGGCTACGAAGGTCTGTCGTGTTGTTCTGTTCATTGGAGGTACTCTCTTTCGCACATAGATGGGCAACCGTGCGGCGGTCGGCAGAAGCGCACAAGCATCGTCAAATGCGATGTTGCCGCAAACTCCCCGACGGTCATTATCTGGTCGGACAATATTATGATGGCGTGATCCGCGAATACGACGAAGAAGGAGCGGTCGTCGGCGACATCAAGCATTCCGACGCCCATGCGGGACTGCGGCTTCCCAATGGCAACACGCTTTGCTCCGCAAACTTGTCGAGGCGCATGATTTCCGGATTCATTCATGCGGCTTGAGGTGCTTGTCGAAGAACCCGATGACCTCCGGCCGGAGGTCCTGCTGCTTGGGCTGAAGGTGAAAGCTGTGCGGGGCGCCCTCGATGATGATCAGCTCGCTTTGCACGCCGATCTCCTTGGCCGCCTGGCAAAAACGCGTGGACTGATCCACCGGCGTGGTCTTGTCGGCCGTGCCGTGCAGGATCAGCATAGGCGGGTCGTCCTTCGACAGCTGCTTGATAGGCGAGGCGGAGTCCCACAGAGCGGGCGCCTCCGCTTGTGGCTTGTCGAACATGGGAAGGTTTGGGTAGGGTTTCGGTGGCACTTGGCCCTCCCACGAGGCGGCGCAGTGCGGGTACATCGGCACCGCGGCCTGGATGCGGCAGGAGTAATCCGCATCCTCATTGGGGTCGATTCCTACCTCTGGTCCGCTCACTGCCAGCAGTGCCGTCAGATGCCCGCCCGCCGAGCCGCCGATGGCCCCGATGTGCTCCCCATCGAGTTGGAGCCGGGCGGCGTTCTTGCGCAGCCAGCGCACGGCTCGCTTGCACTCCTGGATGTTCTGCGGAAAGGTCGGCGAGCCGGCCTTGGCCAAGGCATAGTTGATCGACATGCAGACGTAGCCATGCGAGGCGAGAGTGGTGCCGATGTTGATTTCGCGGGCCGCGGCTTTGTCGCCGCCCGTCCACCCGCCGCCGTGAATGATCACGATTCCTGGGTACTTTCTTTCCGGCTCGAACATAAGCGGGAGATAGAGATCCGCTTTCTCGGCGCGGTCCGGTTCGAGGTACGCCACGTCCTTCTCGATACGGACCGCAGGCTGGTCGGGGCCAATGTCACGTACGAACAGGTTGCGCCAGCGGATTTCGCCGCCGTGGGTTTGCAGCATGATCGGGCCTTTGGCGGGCAAAGGCTTCGAGCGATCCCAGTAGTTCTCCATCACAGAACCGTCCACGACGAGTTTGTCATTCAACCACACCCAAGTGCGGTCGCCGATCTGGCGAATGCGGAACTTGTTCCACTCGCCAAAGGGCTTGTCCGCAAGCACCAGCGGGTCGCGACCGGGCGAGCCGGGGGTGTTGTTGAACAGGCCGCCGGAGCCCAAATGCGGTTTGCGGGTCGGATTCTTGGGATCGAAGACCTGATTCTGGTCCCAGATTTGCACCTGCGGGGTGCCGCGCAGATAGATGCCGCTATCAGCCTTCGGCACGGTCTTGTATTCGATGAGGAACTCGATGTCG
>JBDRTC010000749.1:0-10223 GCA_043824335.1 Planctomycetota bacterium
CCACGAACCGGTCGGTCAATCCCCATTCCCGCCGGAGCTTGTTTTCGGCTAACAATACCGGCTCCACCCCGTCGGACCAGTTGTGGACAACCTGGATCCTGTTCCCAGGGACTCCCTGCCCCTCGAGGTATTCAGCCATGCCCTCACTGATCGTCACGTTGAAATCAGCCCTTCGAAGTGACCAGTTGCGAAGGGCCCGCAGGAGGTGCGCCACGAGCGCAGGGATGGGCAGCCCCAGCCTGACCGCGACCTCCGGGAAGATGTCCTGCAGCCAGTTGGCAGGTGTGGCTGCCTTCAGCCGGGCAAGGGGCACGAGCGCCACAGAGAGCAGGGGCGGGTCGGTCTTGCAGACCACGACGTCTCCGCGCCCGGCGAACCTGACGATCGCCGCCGAAGCCGAGAGGTAGAACGTCAGGTAGTCCACAGCCCGCTTCACGAGGCTCGCTCGACCCAGCCGAGAGGTCCACACCCGATGGATCTCGACCCCGTTGACTGTCGCTCGCGCCGGGAACTCCAGATCGGGGTCGTCGTAGGAGCTTCGGCTCGTGACAACCTTGACAGCCAGGCCGTGATCGGCAAGTGCACAGGTCAAATCCGAGAGCATCTGGCTTGTCGCCGAGTGGTCCGGATAGAAGAACCGGTTGACGAAAAAAACGTTTGGAGACATCCGTTTAGACGGGCAGGCCGGCCAACCGGCGCCGTTTCTCCTTCACCTTCAGAACGATGAGATGCTCGTACATGCTGAGCAGCCGGCAGTAGGTGAACCCCTCCCAGCCGTCCAGGACTCCGCCTCTCAGCACATACATGTACAGAAACCGCAGGCTCGGCCGAAACGGCATGTGCATACTCAGTGCCTTAAGCGCGCGCCGTCGGCGCACTGGGTCCACACCTGGCAAGAGGCCGCCCCAGTCCACGCTCCACGAGCCTTGTGCGCAAACGGTCTCGTCGGCCTCCATCGTGGAGTAACGGTTGTGTTTGTGCAGCCACGCCTCTACGCCCTTACTGAAGCTGTGGTGAACCAGGTGACCCTGCAGCTCTCCAATGGTTCCGTCGACGTCCGGGTACTCGTGTACGGTCCTGCTACCGTACGCGACCCGCTGGTGCCGCAATAGCCGGACGAACCATGACGGGTACAGTGTCGAGTGCTTGATCCACCTCCCCATGAAGTGGTCCTTGCGCCGCACCCGGTAGGCAGCGTGGGTTGTGGGTCGGGCCGTCACCACGAGGATCTCATCCCGAAGCTCGTCGTCTACTTCCTCGTCCGCGTCGACCACCAGCAGCCAAGGGTTCCGCCACTCGACTTGCGTTCGCGCGGCTTCCCTTTGCGCCCCATAGCTGTCAAAAACGCGCTGAAACACCCGGGCGCCGTGGCCCCGGGCGGTTTCGACGGTCCGGTCGGTGCTGAACGAGTCATAGATCACCACATCGTTCGAAAACGACACGCTGGCAATGCAGCGGGGCAAATTGACTTCCTCGTTGTACGTAAGCACCAGGACGGAAGCGGTCATACGTTTCAATCTAGCGTTCGGTCCTTGACCACTGTCGCAGGGTTGCCGGCCACAAGCTTCCACTCGTCAACGTCGCGTGTCACCACTGCCCGCGCGCCGACCACCGCACCGCGCCTAACAGTCACGCCGGGCGCGATGAAACAATCCGCCGCGATCCACGTATCGTTCTCGACGACGATCGGTCCTCCCGTGAGCTTGTATTGCCGGCCCCGATAGTCGTGGCTGGCCGTGCAGAGAAATGAGCCGCGGCTCACTATCGCCCGATCCCCAATGATGATTCCAAAAGGGTTGTATAGATCGACGTTGGCGTCGATGTATACATGCTCGCCCATTTCCAGCAACCACGGCGCCCACACACGAGCCGTGGCCGCAACCCTGGCGTATTTCACCTTCGCGCCAAATACCTTCAGCAAGAAGCTGCGCCATCCGCCCATGAACCACGGGCTTGGCCTAAACAGGACGCGGTAGACGGCAGACCACGCCAGACGGCCAACCCGGTTTCCAATCGAATGAGGATTCTTGAATGCCCCGGGGTTCGTTTCCATTGTTATTGCCCGTTCCGCCGTGCCACGACAAACGTGCTTGTCGATAGGCCCGAGTAAGGCAGTCGCGCATCCGCCTCCAGCAACGGTTGCAGCTGATCTTCCAGCCGCTCGAGTTCCCGCCGTGACCTCCAAGGGACACGCAAGTCGTAGGGCGATCGCGTGCCGAGGATTCGGCCCAGCGTCTCGGCAACGACTCGGGTCCTCACGTACCCGTTCACATACGCTCTGTGCCAGTTCGGGTAGTTGGGAAGGTGCTCGACCACGGTGAATCCCCGGCGCTCAAGCATGTGTTCCACTGCGACCCGGTCATAGTGCCGATAATGGCCGATGAGCTCCAGGTACTCGGGCCAGTAGTATGTATGTGGCACCGAGAGGACGAGTATGCCGCCGGGGCGGACAACTCGCCCGATCTCTGCAAGCGCGCTTTGGTCATCGGGGACATGTTCGAGGACCTCGAGACAGATGGCGACGCCCATGCTCCCGTCGCCAAACGGCAGATCGAACACTGACCCTTTCTTCACCACAGCGTTCGGCCCCAACCGCTCGATGCAGACGCGGACACTGCGAGCCGCGATATCCACCCCGTGCAACGTGTATCCTGGATCCAACCCGGCGAGCAACTCTCCTAGACCGCACCCAACGTCAAGGACATTGGATGGATGTGGACAGTGGCGGGCGAGCGCATTGCCGACCGTCTGACGCCGAATCCGCATCCGGATGTCCACATCGTACGCTTGGAGATCCTTGTCTTCAAAAAAGGCCTCGTAGAATGTTTCCTCGCCCCTCTGGTCGGGGTTCTCAATCCGTTTTTTGAGCTTCGCCAGCCGCAGGATCCAGAGATCCACGTAGTCCCGAATCCTTGGTCTTGTTGCTCGGTGGGGCTCTTTCCCGGGCACTCTATTCGACTGCCGCGACCGGGCGTCGAGCCGGTCGCGCCGAGTAGACAATCTCTCCAATATCGAAAACCACCTCGTAGAACGCTCGGACCTTAGACACCGTCAGGTGACCGTATGAATCGGAATCCCCGCTGGCGAGCGCCGCCATCAGATCGGCATGTGACTCGTCCGAGTTCCTACCTGCGAGCTTGTCCACCACCTTTCGAAGAGTCGCTCGAGCCGACACGCCCGCCGCCATCAAGTGATGCGCCGCATTGTCGTTTGACAGGAAAGGGACGAATGTATCAGGGAAAAATCCGAGGCTGCAGGTGTAGTTCTGGAAGTTGTAGAGAAGCTTCGCACGCCTAGGGCCAAAGCCCTGCGCCAACAAAAAACTGACGCTGTAGGCGTCGCTGGACAGTCGCCCCTCAACCATCCCTGTGTTCCCGGCACCGTCCAACGAATACCGTACGTGGTCCGCTTGCCAGCCATCTGTGCTAAACATGCACGCGAGGTCCAGGAAGTGAATGCCGTAGTCCATCAACAGTGTCCGGGCCACACGTTCACGACGGAGCCACGCTGATGATTCGTACGCGACGGGCGGGCTTTGGAACTGAAGGGTGACGTGCCGCAACTCACCGGGGTTGTGTCGCTGGAGTACGCGCAGCATGCGGGTCACGTTTCTTTTCAGCCGGTAGTTGTGGCAGACGACGATGGGGTCATCGCGCCCTTGGTCGTACTCCGTCCAGCGGTCCAGCTCGCTTCTGGAGTAACACAGGGGTTTCTCGACCAGGACAGGTCCGCGAGCTGTCCCCAGGAGTTGGATCGTCTCGGCGTGGGTGGGCCCCGGAGTGGCCACGATCAAGAGGTCGGAATCCGTCGAACAACCGGCCGCGGCTTTCCGCACTGTGACACCGGCGGCCTCGAACCCCCTGAGATCGAATGCGTCAAGGTCGCCCTTGAAAGCGAGCTTGGCCAATGCCGGAAGGTGCAGGCTTTGCACGACACGGCCAAAGCCTAGGACTGTCACATGCTTCAGTGACGTCCGGCCGCGGTTCTTCGGAAGGTACGGGAGCAGGAAGTTCGGCCGCTGACCAGCCATTGCTGATCGCAGCTCTTCTCGCCAGTCGAACGACAGGGAGCGTCCCAACCTCGCCTCGGTGTTCGCGGGGAGAAAGCGTGGTTCATCGAGACGAGACGCGATCTTGTGATACGGGTTTCGCTGCCCCTGCCCCAGTGCTGTCGCAAGGATCTGCCCGCCAATAGCCGCGCATCGCCACGCTACCTTGGGGTACCTGCGCAGTTTCAGGCCCGATCCGAGTTCGCCAACACAGGCGGCCAGGTAGGCGTGGAGATCGGGCGAATTGGGGGCGACGGCGAGAACCACCTCCACTTCGTCGGCTGGTGGACTCTCCAAAACACGTTTCACAATGTCGTTGAGCACAACGCGGGAGACTACGGGAAACTGCCGACGAGCATTCCCAACCGCGAGCAGCGTGTTGTCCGGCAGTCTTACAGCGTTGCCGACAATTGGATTGCCGAGGCCGGATCCCAGCACGAAGCCGGGGCGGACCAGTGACAACCGAAGATCCCGCGGTTTCTGCGCAAGCAACCGTCTGTCGGTGGCCACCTTGAGCGAACCATAGGGGCCCTTGCGCTCTGGGTGCGTCTCGAGTTCAGTGCTCTCGTCGATGACATCAGTGCCACTGCGGTACACAGAAACAGACGAGATGTGCACCAAGTGCGCCACGGAGTGATCTTCACAGAATCTGAGCAACGCGTCGATGTACTCGATGTTTGGTCCGATAGGCTGGTCCTTGAGCAGTAGGTAGTTTACGACTGCATCGAAGCTTCCGGACAACTCGGGATTCCGGTCGATCTCGCAGACCGGACCCTGCACTTTCTTCCCACTACGGCGAAGCGGTCCTCTACTGAAGCAGGTGACTGAATGGTCCCAGCCCATGAGGATCTCCACCAAGCCAATTGAAGCAAAGCTCCGATCACCGGCGACGAGAATGCGCATTTGTGACCTTCCCAATGTTGACACTCGTGGTTCTACGTCGTGAGCACGGACATGGGAGGCGGCCCACCACCCTTGACCCATGCGTACACTTTTTTCAGGTCCTCTGCCACTCGCGTCCAGGTGAACTGACTCTCGACGAGACTGCGACCCCTTGCGCCCATCGCTGCGCGCTCGGACGGAGACATGTCGAACAGGTCAGTAAGTCCCGCCGCGACGCTCTCGGGCGTCGGTCTCACCTCGATGGCCGCATCACGGTCGAAACCATCGGCGATATTGCACTCCCGGGTCATCACTACGGGCAGTCCATGTGACCAGGCCTCGAGGATCACCATCGGGAGGCCCTCGCTGAACGACGGAAGAACGAAGGCCGCCGCGTTCTCGAAGCACGCCGTTGCCTCGCCCTCGTGCTGGGGACCAAGTACCACTACCTGACCACCAACCTCCAGAGCCCGAACAAGCCTCTCCAATTCCTCACGATGGCCGTCCTGGTCCCAACCGGCGATAGCGACGGCCCAGTCCGTGTTGCCTCTGCGGGTTGTCGCTTGATGGAATCCTTTGATGAGGTTGGCAAGCCCCTTCTTCGGGTGAAGTCGGCCGAGGCAAAGGGCGACCTTTCGGCCGCGAGGAAACCGGTCCTGCCAGGGCGGCGGGAGTCCAGTGTGGCCCTTGGGCAAACGAACCCCGTTGGGAACAACGCAGATCGGGCCTGTCGCTCCGAATCGCCGGATCATCGCGGCCTCTTGCTCGCTCAACGCGTGGAGACACCCGGCACGTCCAATGTGGCGCTTCTCGAGGAGGGCAGAAACAAGTCGTTTCCTCCACGGGTTTCGCTGCAGCGCCCAGCTATCCAACATACCGTGGGGACTGACGACATACCGCCTGCCCAGCCGACGGCTCGCCACCGCGCTCGCAAATGACATGTACATCCACATCCCATGGACGTGCCAGACGTCCGCCCTTGAACCCAAGATGGCCCGATGCAGCCATGGAGAGAAACCCAACTGAGGCGGGCCAACCAGCGGTTCCCTGGAAACCAACACGCCGGGGACATCGAGTGGCGTCCCATCGTGCCGATCAACGTCGGAGTAGTCAATCGTCAAGACAGCGACATCCAGACCACAGTTTCGTGCCTGCTGGCAGGCAAGGTTCTTCACCACCGTGCCCACACCGCCAGCGCCCCGGTCGAACGATGCTACACAATGCAAGACGCGGAAACCCATCACCCAGGTTCGTAAGGGCGCTGTCTCATTTCCAGTGTTTCGTTATCTCCTGCGCTGCGCGGACGCCGGCCCCGTGCAGGAATGCCAAGCCCATCAGTACGTCACGACGCTCTCGCCCGTTGACACCCAGTCGCTCCGCCACCAGTTTCGGTCCGCTGCGTGGCTGCCTGAGGATCCGCCTTTGCTGCAGGGCCAAAAAGAAGCGAATCTCATCTGTTCGGATCGGCGCACTTTCGCTGGCTTCCTCCCAATCATAGACCCAGAGGTGGCGGCCAGCGCGGACGATGTTATGCGGAGCCAAGTCGCCGTGCGCACGACAAACCGGTACGTCCTCGTACCCCATCCGATCCAACTCGCATGTGAACGCGGATATGCCTGTGGTCTGACTTCGGAACCGTTGCCACCAGCACTGGCTCTTCAACTCCCCCGATCCGATCTTCCGCACCGGGCCAGCGTACTCATCCGCCACATTGGCTTTCACCATGAACCACGACGGTTCCACCGCCACCGCGTCCGCGGGTAGCGGCTCCATCACCAAATAACGGTGGCCTTGAAATTCTCCTTGGTCGATAGCGCCCGGAACACGGAACGCCGTTGGCCCCAGACCCGCGAGCTTGACTAAGGCCTCACCCTCATTGCGCAAGCACAGGTCATTATAGTCATCAAACGAAACTTTAGCGAAAGCAACCCGTTGCCCTTGGCGAGACAGAAGATGGACATACAATCGGCCCAATGATCGGGCCGGAGGCGGCCAAACCACCGTGGCAGTCAGCTCCGGCTGGCTCATCCTTCGCCGCACCTTCTCCAGCCAACGGACAAGATCAAAACCGTTGCGAAAGCTGGGCGCCGTCACACGCTCGGCAATCCAGTGGTCCAGGCGCAGCACCATGGCGCCCTCCAAGGCCCACTTGAACAACTTGCGCTTGCCGGTTTCTGTTGGATAGCACAGCAGCCCCGCCCATCGAAGCCGTTTCGGAGATTCCGGGACTGCCAGAACCGGCCGTCTGCCCACGTGATACACGCGGTAGCCTGCTCCACCATTCAATGGGGCCATAGCCCAACCGGACCAGCTTGCAGTGCTTGCAGTAGCTCAGATTCCCGAGTATGCTCGTTCCGGCTTTGATTTGCCGTGCTCGCTAACCCGCGATGCCCGTCAACGTTGCGGAAGGCCAAATCTTGGGCTCTCCATTCGAAGAACTGCAAAGGAGTGACCATGCCCGAAACGTATCGCGCCTGTTTCACCAGCCACGATAAGGCCAGCGGCTACGACGCCCAGCAGTATGCGTCCCAGTCCCATGTGAGTATCATGTGGCACATCGAGCAGGCCCAACTGACTCAGTTACTCCAGCAGTTCCGTCAGTCCCATCCCCGAATTGACTATCTAGACTTCGCTGCTGGCACGGGGCGCATCATTTCCTTCATGGAGGAAAAGGTTGATGCGGCCACCGGGATCGAGATCTCCCAGTCCATGCTGGATGTAGCGCGCACCAAGGTGAAGAAGGTCCGCCTCATATGCGCCGATATCACCGTCCCCGGCACTCCGGTTGAGGGCAAATACGATCTGATCACCGCCTTCCGCTTCATGCTGAACGCCGAGCCTTCGCTACGCGTCGCTGCTCTTAAGGCCTTGGCTGCGCGCCTGAAGGGCAAGAACAGCTGTTTGGTTTTCAACAACCACGGCTATCTGTTCAGCCACAAGCTGTTCCTTTGGCCTTGGCATATCCTGCGCCGCCTAGGCAAAGGTTGGCAGCCTCAAGGCAACTACATGACCCACCGACAGGCCCACGAGCTTTGCCGCCAGGCCGGCTTGAAGATCGAATCGGCAATTGGCAGCGGTGTATTGAGCCTCAAGATGCTCAAGCTTCTTCCAGTTGAAAACGCTTTGCGGCTTGAAGAGCAACTCACCGGCAGTCGCGTTCTTGCCAAATTCGGTGTCAACCAGATGTACGTAGCGCGCCTGGTCTAGCGTGTGATTTCACATGTCGATAGACGGAACCAGACCGAACCAACCATCACGCGGCCTTCCTGTCGTACTTGCGCTGGATGGTTTCGAAACTGAGGATGGACGATGCTCGTCGAAGATCAAACAGGTTCTCGCGAATTGATTCCCGCTTCGTAGATCGCCTCGATGGTATTGCCAAGGACAGCCAAGCTATGTCTGTCACGCACGTAGGCGATTGCTTGGTTCCCGACACGCACGCGAAGATCCTCATCTTTGAGCAGCCGTACTACCGCATCACCCATCCCCTCTCGGTCCTCGCACGAGAAGTAGTGCACTCCGCTCATACCATTGAACGCATCCATGATCTCCCGGTACCCAACAACGGGAAGCCCCGATGCCATTGCCTCCAACAGCTTGGTGTGCAAACCGGAACCGACCCTCCGCGGGTACACGTAGATCCAGTTTTGCGCGAGAAAATCACCGTAGTCATCCGCGTGGGCCATCACCCTTACCGCCATGGTCGGCTTACAACATTCAAGGACACGCTCTGCGGATCTCCCCCAAACCGTCAGGGGTACAGTCATCCCGACCTCTTTGCGAATTCGGGGCAATACGCTGTCAAGGAACACGACCGTGTCCTGAACCAACCAAGAAACATCGGCACGTGGGACCACACACAGTATCTGTGGCGGCGTGTCCATGTGAGACTCCGGCGTCTTCACATTCCACGGCTCCATCGCAGGGGCAAGTGTCCACACCGACACCAAACGCAGCGATCTCAAATATGCCGTGTCCACCTTTGAAACAGTAACTACAGCATCCGCATGCCTATAGAGCTTGGTTTCAGTTCGAAGAAACGCGCGTTTCCGGGCCCAAAGCCCCAGCCTCTGAATGTGGCTGTCGACCGTTGCCTCCGCTCTCGCGAGCCCCATCGAATACGCATCATGACACGTCAGGATAACCGGCGCGTGGGTGCCAAGCAAAGCCGTGTACGGGGCCAAATAGAAGAAGTCCAGGTGAACTAGATCGTGTCCTCTCGCCTCCTCCACGAGCAACCGTCCGAACCCCGCGTCCATCCACTCGCCAACGGTCGCCGGATATCCCCGAGCGACCGCTAGCATCCGCTTCGCATGACGCCGCCAGCCGACGGGTTTTCTCAACGAGATGACCTTTTCGAGCGACGGGTAGGCTGCCCGGACTTCCCGTTCCCCGGACTCCCCGTGGTCGGTGATCATGACCAAGGTGACATGATGATTCTCGGATAGGTAGCGCACAAGTGGCCCACTCACATTCTTCGGCCCCTGCAGACCGGGGGTACCACGCAAAGGAACATAGGGCACAACATAGAGGATCCGACGTGGCCCGCCGTGGTGCATCATGGGCCGTCCGACTCCAATGCCGGGCCAACTCTGGGCCGTCGGCTGAGCCCTGGAAGGCGATCGACCACTGCAACTATCATCCAAACGCTTGAGAGCGCAAACGAAAAATGAACTACATCCGGCACTCGGGGCCCCGCCACGAAAAACAGCATACTGATGGTCACGAGAATGACCGCAAACCCTCCGCCCGCGCTCACGTGCCTTGAGGCTATGCGCGCCACAATCGCCAGGAACCAGGTGAGCGCCGCGCTGGCGAAGAAAACAAATACATGGCTCCCCGAGATGTAGTAGAAGCGGCCCAACATCCCGGGTGAGATACCCATCGGTGTCACGTAGCCGATGATCTGATAGGTCAGATAGGAATCCACGTCCGTAGACGAAGCTAGGTAGTCAATTAATCCGAACGGTTTTCCGCCGATCCGAATCAACGTTATCAAAGAATCGAAGCCTACGAGACGACCTAAGATCGACAGCACACCTGCGAGCAATAGATCCAACACATCCAGATAGCCCCTTTCAAACATAACCCTGTCGATGGCAAAATCGCCTCCTCCCAACAGGCCCGGTTCGCCCCTGTATGCGAAGGATCGATACTCTCCCAGGAATGGATAGATCAGTAGCAGCAGGGCGACCAATAGCGTAGCTTGCCAGCGGGAAAACAGGCGCCTCTCTAGCATCCACTGCATTAGCACTATCATCAAGACTGGAGTAATAAGCGTGTATTTGCTTAG
>JBDRTC010000750.1:0-2368 GCA_043824335.1 Planctomycetota bacterium
ACCTGGATTCGCCAGAATCTGGCCGGCGGAGACTACTGGCGGGCCATCTCCTATCAGAACCCGGAGGACTACGCGAAGGTCAAGGTTCCCTCGCTGGCCATCTCCGGCTGGTTCGACGCCAACTTTCCCGGCACGCCGATGAACTATCTGGCCATGAAGCAGCACGGCGGCACGCCGGAAGCACGCCGCCCGCGCTTGGTCATCGGCCCCTGGGAGCACATCATCAACCGCAGCCAAAAAGCGGCCGGGATCGACTTCGGGCCGCAGGCGATCATCGACTGGGACGGGTACGTCTGCCGCTGGTTCGACTACCATCTCAAAGAGGTCCAAAACGGCGTGCTGGACGATTTGCCGGTGCACGTGTTCGTCATGGGCCGCAACCAGTGGCGCGCCGCCGCCCAGTGGCCGCTCCCCGAAACCCAGTGGACCAAGTACTATTTTCACAGCGGCGGCAAGGCGAACAGCTCCGCCGGCGACGGGCTGCTCGGCACGGAGCCGCCCGGGGACGAGCCGCATGATAGCTACACCTACGACCCCGCCGATCCCACGCCCTCGCCTACCTTCGCCAACGGACATATCGACGGCCCCCGCGACGTGCGCACCTCGGCCGCCCGGCCGGACGTGCTGGTCTACACCACGCCGCCTTTGGAGGAGGAAGTCGAGGTCGTCGGGCCGATCACCGCGAAGCTGTACGCCTCCACAAGCGCCGGCGACACGGACTGGATGGTGCGTCTGGTGGACGTCCATCCCGACGGGTACGCCGCATTCCTTTGCGAAGGGGTGATGCGCGCCCGGCACCGCGACCCCGTTCACGACGGAGCGTTCAACCCCGACCGGCTGAGCGCCATCGAGCCCGGCGAAGTCTATCCGTATACGATCGAGTTCTGGCGGGCGACCGGCAACGCATTCGCCAAGGGGCACCGCATTCGGGTCGAGATTTCCAGCAGCTACTTCCCCTACTACCTGCGGAACCTCAATACGGGCGCCGACAACGTCGGGCTCCAGACGCAAAACGTCGTGGCCCAACAGACGATCCACCACGACGGCGACGCCCCGTCGCACGTCGTGCTGCCGGTCATCCCGCGTCGGTAGTTCCTGGCACAGCAGCCCACCGAGTGTGCGTTTCATTCAACCGGTTCTGAGGCGTTCCGCGAATAGACCATGCTCATCGACCAACTCCAGAACGCCGATCGTTATTCCGTCTTGCACCCGGGGTTTGCCGGCGGCTTTGCGTTCCTGCGTCGTGCGGATATCGCGAAACTTCCGGAGGGGCGACACGAAATCGACGGGGATCGCCTTTTTGCGATTGTGTCGCGCGCGCAAGGGCGGGGGCGCGAGCAATCGCTCTTGGAGGCCCACCGCCGCTACATCGACGTCCAGTTCGTGATGAGCGGAGAAGACTGCATTGGCTGGCTGCCGATTTCGGATTGCCAGCGAATCTCGTCGGCGTACGATGCGGACAGCGACGTGGAACTCTTCTTCGACCGCCCGGCTACGTGGCTGGCCGTTTCGCCCGGCAGCTTTGCCGTCTTCTATCCCGAAGACGCACATGCCCCCCTTGCAACTCGGGGTCCGGTTCACAAGGCCGTGGTCAAGATAGCCGTCGCCGGGTGAATGTCCTTCGATCAGTTGCCCGAGTTCTGCCGGTGGTGTATCCTGTCATTGTGATGCCGGGACCCCTTGAGGGGGGCATGAGAAGAGGTGCTGAAATGGGCTCCCACCTTATCGTCTGCTTCGGCCTGTTTCTCATTAGGCCGCTGGACGGCTCGGAGGACCCCTTGTCGGCGGTCGCGGGGGTTGGGATCCTGGCGGTTCTCGCGCTTGGATTGATCGCCTTGCTGGCGTGGTTGTGGAGCAGGGCCGATTGAGGAAAGGAAAGGAAAGGTTATGACGGACAACCGCGAAAGGTATCTCGAATCGGCCCGCCGGGCGGCTCGCTGGATCGTGGACCGGCAAAGGCCGGACGGCTCGTTCTGCGACGTCGAGGCCGGCGTGGGCGGGTACTACAAAGTGCCCTATGCGTTGGCGGCCGCCGGCTTCGTGCCCGAGGCCATGCGGCTCTTAAACTGGGTGCGGGCGCATCACTTCACGGCGGAGGGGGATTTCCGTGCTCCGTCGCGCAAGGCGACCCTTAGCTTCCACGAAGATTGGCCCATGTACAGCAGTGCCTGGTTGATCCAGGGCGCCCATCGTCTGGGACGGTTCGACCTCTCGTTTCGCGGCGCGGAGTTCCTTTGCGGTTATCAGGCCGCGTGCGGCGGATTCCACGCGCCTGAGCGCGAAAACTCGCCGATCGACACGCTCGGCACGAGTTGGGCGGGGCTGGCCGAACTCACCGTGGGGAACCTCGACGTGGCCCGCGCGGCCG
>JBDRTC010000751.1:0-4370 GCA_043824335.1 Planctomycetota bacterium
GTTCTCCGCTCTCTCCGAAATCGAGGCGTCTTCAAGCGTCGATTCCGCGCCGAGGGTCTCCAGCGAGTACCCGCGTCCCAAGAGCCGCAGGTCCTTCCAGTATACTTGCTTGGGGGGGGAGCCGGTAGCGTCAACCACCAGTTCCGCCCGGGCGGAGGGGCCCGAATCGTCGAAAAAACCGACCAATTGGGCCCGAAACACGTCGCCGCCCGTGGTCAGATAGGGCAGAAGCGCCCGCATCTCGTCGAGGTCGACGATCCCCTCCGTGTAGAGCCAGAGGGCGTGGCGCCGGCTGGAATCGTCGCCGGCCGTTCGCGGGCCGCGGGCGGTGAGGATTTGATCGACGGTCGACGGGTCCATGCCCGGGACCCCCAATAGCACCTCCCGCGGGGCCTCGTTCACGTTGATCCGCCCCCGGATAACCTTGTCGCCGACGACCGCCGTCCGGTCGACCAGCGTGAAGAGGTCGTCTCGCGCGGTGGGCTGATCGGGGCTGAGCGGGCTGTCGAGCACGGGGGGTGGGTCGTCGTCGGAAGGCGGCGCGTCGGGATCGGCCAGTTGAACTTGCACGCCAACCAGGTCGAGAACCGACTCGATCTCAAACTTGGCCGGCAGCGAGAGGTCGAGCTTCACGGCCTCCGCACCGCCGCGGCCGGTCCTTGCCGACTGGGGCTGCCAGTCCCTGCGCGGCCCCCGCTCGGTCCGGGGCGAACGGGGCCGGCCGGGACCTTCTTGCCGGTCCACTCCGCCGTCCTCTTCGTGGGGACCGAATTGACGATAGGCGACGATGAAGTCGGCCCAATCCGAATCGAATGCCTCGCTAATCGCTTCGTGCAGCTTCGCGAGGTCCTTTTCGTTGAGGTGGATTCGGGGAGTCCCCTCGAAGCTGGCGTTCCGCTCGGCGCTGTAGACGGTCAAAAGCGACGCCCAGGGGAGTCCGCTCGCGGCCATGCCGATCCCCGCCCCTGGCGACGCGAATTGCCGCTCGGCCTCACCCGTCTGGAAGTTGAAGTCGGCGTCGGCCCCGAACAAAAGCTCCCGGCTGACGTCGCGGATCAGGAGCAATTCCTCCAGCGAGGTGGGGATCCCGTTCCGCGGGCCGTACGGCACGCCCAGGCCCGAGTAGTAGTCGGCCTCCGCGCCGTTGGGGCGCGGCGTGGGGTCGTCGTCGATCCAGTCGAGGATGGCTTCGGCGATCGGCTCGGTCATGCCGGACAGGTTCATCAGGGCGTCTCGGGCGGCGCCCGGGCGTTGCTTCTCCCATTGGGGTAAAGAGGCCAGGTTCAGCCGGGCCGACTCGTTTTCGGCCCCGAAGCGAATGCCCGCCGTCAGGCCGTCTTCGGTGCGAGGCGACACGACGCTGAACCGGGCCCGGTGGCCTTCCGGTTTGCCCTCGACGACGATGGCCGCCCGAAACAGCTCCGGGTTGTCGTAACCGCCCCCCGCCTCTTCTCGCTGCTGGAGCGAGAGGGCCGCGAAGGCTTTGAGCAACTCCGCCCCCGAGCCCACGGCCTGCTCGATTTGGAGCTCGTCGCCGTGCAGGTGCACCGCCTTGTTCTCGGTCGACATGGTGATCACGAAGCTCAAGCCGGCCAGGCTGATCATCACGATGACGACCATCACGATGAAAAGCACCATCCCCCGCCGTACGCCACGCCGAGGCGGCAGGGTGGCACTGGCGTTTCGCCAGTGCTTGGGTCCGTCGACGGGCAAGATGTTCGCGCCACCCACGGCAGGGTTGCAGTGAACCGTTGGGGCAGCAGTTGCACTGCTGCCCCTTCTCCCGCGACAAGGGTGCGGCAGTACAACTGCCGCACCAACTTCAAGACGGGTGCCACCCAAGGCACGCTTCAAGCATTGACCGAGCCCTCGTCGGTTGCCGCTGGCACACGGATTGAGGGCGAAGTGAATCACGGCTCGGTCCTCATCCACTGATCGGGGAGTGCCCGCACGGTGGGCTCGGCCGCCGGCCGCCTCGGGGGCGCGGGGCGGCGCGCGGCCGGCCGGGGCGGAGGACTCACGGGAATTGGGCGGACCCGCTCGGGCGCTGGGTGACTCGGAGAGCCGGGAAGATCGATCACCAGGCGATACGTCGGGCCCTTGATCCGCGGGCCGAGCGGTTGGCTCAACTCGTCGGAAAACTCATCGGTCTCGTCGAACTCGGCGGATTCCTCGGGCTCGCCCTCGCTCGTCTCGCGCTCGACGACGCTCCCCAATTGCACCTTCACCTCGACCGCCACGGGGAGCGACTTGCGGGCCAGGCTGTTCCACTGGCCGCTCCAGCCATTGCCGTCGAAATAGCGGAACTCAAGCGCAACGACTTCGGGCGCCCAGATCACGGAATCGTCCACCGGGCGCGGAGTTGGCAGCCCGGGCGACGAGCGGCCACCCGTCGTGGGGCCGCCCCACATCTCGCCCTCAAGAATGTCCGGCCCGGCCGACTGACCCCCGAAGCCCGAATCGGACGGCTCCGTGTTGGGCGTCTCGAAATCGAGCTCGCGGCGGATCAGGCCCGGCGGGTCCTGCGTTTCGGAGTCCTCCAATTCCGTCGAGCCCAATTCCGTTCCGTCTTCCTCCAGGAGGAGGGGCTCGCGGAACGTGTAGTAGACGGTCCGCAGCTCGGGCACCCGGGGGGCCGACGGCTCCCCGAGAAGCTCTTCCGAGTCGCTCACCGGGTCCGGGTTCCCTTGCAGCGGGGTGACCTGGAGCACGTCGAGCCGCAACTCGTGCGGGGAACCGAACAGGGCAAAGCGTCTCAGCGGCGTCGATGTGCGGGTCTGGGCCGGCGCCGCGGGGATCGGGTCCTGGATCGCGCTGTGCAGGTCGTCGGCCAGTTGGCTCAACAGCGCCCGGGCCAGTTGCGACCGCTCGGCCCTCGTCTGCCCCGCCTCAAAGAGATTCGTGTAGATGCTAAACAGGCTCCACAGGCCCATGAGCAACACGGCCATCAGGGCCGTGGCCAGCAGAATCTCCAACAGGGTGAAGCCACGGGCGCCGGGTCGACCGCGACGGCCGTGGCACTGGGCGCGGGCCGTCGTCATGGAAACTCGTCTCCCGAAAAACTCCGCCCGGCCGGAACCGACAGAAGCGAATCCGAATCGGGGCCCGAACGGGCTTGTTGCTCCGGATCACGTACCCAGCGCGTGAGCGTGAACCGTTTTGGGGGACGCTGTTCGCCGTCCTCGTCGAGTTCGGAAAGGTCCTCCGAAACGGTCACGCGAAGCGACGCCAGCCCCAGCCGGTCGAGCGATTCGACCTCGACCGAGTAAACCCAGCCAGGGGCTTCGAGAAGGGCCTGGTCCTCGACCGACCTCAGCAGCTCGACGCCGGCGAGGATCTCGTTCAGCTTGCTCTGCGAGAGCACTTGGGCGGTGGTCAGCTCGTCGGCGTCGTGGGCGTGCATTCTCCCCACGGTGGCGAGCTGGCCCAGCACGACGAGCGAGCCGAGGAGAATGGCGGCGGCCATAATCACCTCGAGCAACGAGAAACCGCTTCGGCGCGCTCGTTTCATAAGGATTCCTCGATCGGGCCCTCGAAGGATTCTTCCGAGGGTTCCTCGAAGCGTTGGATTTCGCCCACTTTGCCGGCCCCGGTCAGTCCGCGCAGGGTGACGTCGACGTAATAGTTGTACCGGCCATAAAGCCGGATCCACGCATTGAATGTCCTGCCGTTGGGGTAGAAGATGATCGGCGCCGACCAGCCTCGCGGCTCGGCCGAAGCGGCGGGTTCCGACTCGTCGGGCACGGCGTCGGGGGCCATCGGATCGAAAAAGCGGACCCCGGCCGGAAGCTCATAGGGCGCCGGCTCGTTGTAGGCAGAATCGCCGGCCAGCGATTCCACCTCCTCGGACTGGCCGAACGACACCGGTGTGAACCCGCCGCCCTCTTCCGACATGGCACGCGCGGAGATGGTGAACGCTCCGGTTCCCGGCTGGTAGCGGAACTCCTGGGCGGTGCCCGACCGGATTGCTTCGAGCCGCGTTCGGGCCAGGGCGACTCGGAACTGCCGGGCGGCGTCGCGAAGCCTCCCCTTCGCGGCCGGGCGCTGAAGCGCCGGCCAACTCACGCCGACCACGACCGCCAGCACCGCCACCACGATCAGCAATTCCAGCAAGGTGTAACCGCGGCGGGTGGACCGTCGGCAGCGAGGGCTTGCCATGGTACGAGCGGGCCTGTGTGGCTACGACATCATGTCAATTGAACTTGTTAGTCGGGTGGCAATGGCTGTTTCGCGCAACCTCGGTCCCAAGCTCTGCTTGGGACCGCACTTACGCCAACTCCCGTCTCGCCGACTCGCCGAAGGGGGTAAGGCAATGCTGCAAAGGGGGAGTGTTCCCAAGCGGAGCTTGGCAACAAGTTATGTGGTTTGTT
>JBDRTC010000752.1:0-3831 GCA_043824335.1 Planctomycetota bacterium
TGACTCTGGACGCAATGTCCTGCCGTGTATAGAGGATTCCGTCAGTCACGGCGAACGACTGTACCGCGGAGCCGATCTGGCTGTAGCTCCCCCCGCTGACCGCCCGCTCGTACAGACGCCCGGCCGCTCCCCCTTCCAGCCAGAACAACTTGCCGTCGGCCACGACGAACGACTGGACCGTGGAGGTGATCTGGCTGTAGCTGCCCCCACTGACTGCCCGCTCATACAGGCGTCCGGCCGCTCCCCCTTCAAGCCAGAACAACTTGCCGTCAGCCACCTCGAACGCCTGGACCGTGGAGGTGATCTGGCGGTAGCTGCCCCCACTGACTGCTTGCTCGTACAGCCGCCCTGCCGATCCCCCTTCCAGCCAGAACAACTTGCCGTCGGCCACCACGTACGACTGGACCGTGGAGGTGATCTGGCGGTAGCTGCCCGGCTCACCGCTAGTGGAACGCATGAAGACGCCATTGGTCTTCAAGGCGTAAACCGTGTCGCTGCTGTCAAGTGCGAACTTCTTAACAGCGCTGTCCACCAAGCTAAAGCTCCCAGCCCGACCGTCGGTCGAGCGCATAAAGACGTTATTGGTCTGCAAAACGTAAACCGTGTCGCTGCTGTCAAGCGCCAAGTCTCGCACGTTTGACAAGACTAGCTGGCCGTCGACGTACAAGTCGGTTCCTACCAGGCAGTAGACTGATGTGCCATCAGCAGACAATTCGAACTTCCGTACATTGCTCATGTACAAAACTCGACCTGCCGCTGTATCTTGGTATAGTTCGCCGTTCTCTTCCAAGACGTAGGAAGCAACCGGATTTCCTGCCACGTTGAATGAGCGGAATTCGCGGGCGGAGCTGGCGTCTACCCCGTCGTTGAGCAGATCGTCACCGGTTGGAGTATAAACGTGCATGGAAGCGAAACCGGCGGCTTGGTTGTAGAATCCGTTGCCGAAGGATGTGACTTGGCCGGGCGCAGCCTGGACAATGTTCATCCCATCGGGTGTCTCGTACAGCTTGGCCACGGCGCTCGAGCCATCCTCGGTCGTCGCGGTGGCCGCGACTTGTTCAAAGCCCACAGTGCGGTTGTAGAAACCAGGGCCGGACAGTGTCCCGTAGGTGGGCGTGGCCACGAAGGTGCCGCTGCTTGCGGCCGAGTCGGAGAGATCGGCCGTGTCGTGCCCACCTGCGTTAGCAAACGCGTGCACGTAGCGAAAGTCGTCGGCGCTGACTACAATCCCGTCGGCAAACGACATCTGAGCAGAATCGGGGCCAGCCGTGAACGTGTCGTCCCCGGAGGAGTCGTAGAGAACGGCTATGTCCTTGTCAGATTCCGCCGCGTTCAAGTGCACTACCTCGAAGCCCTTGGCCCGGTTGTAGAATCCATTCCCGTAAGCCACGCTGTAATCGGCATAGCCTTTGAATCGATCCTGCTGACCGGCCCGGCCGAACAGGCTCGCTGTGTCGGCCCCTCCGTTGGTGGCAAACGCGTGCACGTAGCGAAAGTCGTTGGCGCTGACTACAATCCCGTCGGCAAACGACATCTGAGCGGAATCGGGGCCAGCCGTGAACGTGTCGTCCCCGGAGGAGTCGTAGAGAAGGGCTACGTCGGTGCCTGCTCCGCCGAGGAGGTTGGCGACCGAGGTGGTCGAGAGGTTGAATTGGTACTCAACATCGTTGGCAAGAAGTTGATACGTGTCCTGGCCTGCGCTGAATTTGAACGTATCGTCGCCATCGGTGCCCACAACGTTAATCGTGTCATTGCCACCACCAGCGTTTACCAGCACCCGGTTGATTTGATTGATGTCGTACGTGCCGCTCAGCCCATCCACGGAGATGGAGTTGTCGATCTGGCGCACAGTGATCGTATCGGGCTGTTCCGTGCCGGTGATCGACAGCACCCCGTCGTTGGCCAGCGTGACGGCCAGGCCTGTGGCCATCATTTGGCGCTGTTCGAGACATGAGATCCCCTCCGAGCGGTGGTTTATGTCTGTTGCCCTCACCACGAAAATGCAAACGCCGGGCGGAATGCTGACACGGAGAATCCAAGAAACCCCAAGATGGCACGGCCGGATCAACCCAACCGCATGCCAGTTAACGACTTGTGTTGTTCTGCCCGGCGGATAGAATAGGGGCTCTTGCGATGAGCATCGTTCTCTGAGGGGGGTTCCGTGATGTGTCTGCCCGGGTCGTTTGACGAGGCGATTGGCCGCTTACGCGACGGTGACGAGGACGCAGCGGCAGAGATATTCAACCGGTTCGTCAGCCGGCTGATCTGCCTGGCCCAAACTCGGCTGGACAGCCATCTTCGCCGTAAGGTCGACCCGGAAGACGTCATGCAGTCGGTGTTCCGCAGCTTCTTCATCCGGCAACGAGAGGGACGCTTCGAGTTGGAGGGCTGGGACAGCCTGTGGAGTCTGCTCGCACGGATCACGCTCCGTAAATGCGGGCGGAGGATCACGGCTTTTCACGCACAGTGTCGGGACATCCGGCGCGAAATAGCCTCAACGGCGTCGGACGAGGCGTCGCAACGACGTCTAGAAGCGATTGCCCGTGAGCCCACTCCGGATGAGGTGGCTTCTCTCACCGAGACGATGGAGCACCTGATGCGGGGCTTGGACGAAAGACAACAGCAAATAGTCGTGTTGCGGTTTCAAGGCCATACGGTTCCGGAGATAAGCCGGGAGGTGGGCCGCACGCAGCGAACCGTCCACCGCGTGTTGGGTCACGTCCGTGAGGCGCTTAAGCGGCTGGAGGAACAAGTGAGTTCATGATCGAGCTCCCAGAGTCCAGCGAGAGCACGGCTGACGTGCCGCGTTCCATCCCTGGCCATTCATGCGCTATCGCGGGCGCGATCGGCAACGTGCTTGGCTAGTTGTGCAGAGGTGATCGGATGTCCGACCAGAACGACGACGGGATATCGTCACTCAGTACGTTGAGGGCGTCACGTTGGCCGAACTGTATATCCTGGCCGATGTTCTCATAGCACGGGCCGAGTTCCAAGAAGCAGAGAGACTGTTGCGCGATGCGCTGGAACAGGAACGCAAGAACCCGGTTGCAGAGCACCCGGCAATTGCTGGCAGCATGTGCAAGCTCGCAGACTTGCTCATGACCAAAGGCAGCTTTACGGAAGCAGAAGAGCTCTACCGGAATGCGTGCGCAATCCGCGAGAGAAAGCTGGGAGAGGAGGATCCGTTAACAATTGAGACTCATATGAGGATCGCCTTGCTGCTGCACGCGAAGTTGCCTCGTCTCACAGGGAAGTATGAAATACGTCGAGGCCGAACCGCTCCTGCTCAAGAGCTACGAGGTCTTGCAGGCTGCCTTTGGCCCTCAAGACAAACGAACGCGGCAAGCAGTCACGCGGATTGTCCGTTTGTACGAGGCCTGGGGGAAGTCCGAGGAAAGCGCCAAGTATCGGTCGCTCGTCCCCAACACAGGTTCTTCACCCGGTCACGAATCGGCGACGGCAGAACGCGTAGAGGATGCTGCAAATGAGTGAGAGCTGGATTCACCTGGCACCGTCATAAGCACGCTCGACCCACATTCCACCCATCTAGCCCCGTCCGGCAGAGCTTCTTCGCTTCTCACCCGCGGCCCCGGCTTTGTCCGAATCCCCGCCTGACGGCATCATTGGAGACCTGCGGTCGATGGCTGCGGCGGGGTCAGAGACCCGCGCCGAGCACGTGCCGCCTGCTCAATGTCTACCGTCATGGTGCTCAACGTCTCCTTGATTGCGCCGCCCGTGATAACGGCTCGGAACAAGACGGGGTAGCCGGTGACTTGGAACTTGTCGGTCTGCGGACCGAGCTTCACCACGGCGGACCAGGAACGGCCGTCT
>JBDRTC010000753.1:0-7901 GCA_043824335.1 Planctomycetota bacterium
GGAAGCCGAAATTTGGGACTACTGGTTGCACTGCTGCCCCAATCCAAGGTGCGGCAGTGCAACTGCCGCACCAACTGGAAGCGCCGAGGCTTGATCTCTTCGTGCGGGGGCTGGTATAAGTGAGGGGCAGGCTTCCCAATCACGAGAGGCTCCCATGGCCCACGCAGCCGCGAGATTCGGTCGATTCAAGGCGAACGTCGCGCGGATGGCGGGCGTGGGGCTGGCGGCGTGGATGCTCTGCGCCGGTTCGGCCAATGCCGATCCGGTCGCCGCCTTGCGGAGGGCGATCACGGACCTCGAAGAGACGTTCGGCGACGAATATCCGCGCGGAGACGAATACCTGGCCCGGCTCGACGCGATTGAGCAGAAATTGGCCGGTGAGGAAGGGGCCGCGTCAAAAGAGCGACAGGAAGTCGACCAAGAGCTGGCGTCCCTCAAGCAAGAGGCCTTGCTGGCCAATCCGTTGATCGACTTCGAGAAGCTGCTCGCCGTCAAACGGGCGGCCGACTCGCCCGGGCTGGGGCTCCCGCAAAACTGGCAAAGCAACGCCAGCCTGCCGAAGACCGGCTTTCGCGATTCCGTCGTGCTCCTCTCCCCCGTGAGCCCGGACGGTCAACTGACGACCCTCTACCAACCGGAAGACGGGCGATTCGTGGGCGACCTGGACCTGGATTTCGACGCCGAGCGGCTCCTCTTCTCCATGCCGGGCGAGCACGGCCGCTGGCAGGTGTTCGAGATCGGCGTGGACGGCGCCGGACTGCGTCAACTGACGGGCGAGCAGCCCGACGTCGACTGCTACGACGCCTGCTATCGGCCCGACGGCCGAATCGTCTTCACCTCGAGCGCCTATTTCAACGCGGTGGCCTGCACCGGCGACCACGCGGCGGTCCTCTACGAGATGGACGCCGACGGGCGCAACGTCCGCCAGCTCTCCTTCGATCAGGAGCACGACTGGTCTCCCGCCGTCCTGAACAACGGCCGGATCCTTTACACCCGATGGGAATACACCGACACGGTCCATTGCCACTCGCGGCTCTTGTTCCACATGAACCCCGACGGCACCCAGCAGATGGAGTACCTGGGTGGAAACTCCTATTGGCCCAACGCCTTCTTCTACGCCCGGCCGGTTCCCGATCATCCGACCAAGGTGGTGGCGGTGATCTCGGGGCATCATGGCGTGCCGCGGATGGGTGAGCTGGTAATCTTTGACCCGGCCCTCGGGCGGCACGAAGCCGAGGGAGCTGTGCAACGGATCCCCGGCTATGGCAAGAAGGTCGAGGCCGTGTTCAAGGACCAACTGGTCGACGCGAGCTGGCCCAAGTTTCTCCATCCGTACCCGTTGAGCGAAAAACACTTCCTCGTGGCCTCAAAGCCGCGGCCGGATTCGTTGTGGGGGATCTATCTGGTCGACGTGTTCGACAACATGCTTCTCGTCAAAGAGGAGCCGGGCTACGCCCTGCTGGAGCCGATTCCACTGAGGAAGACACCGAGGCCGCCCGTCATTCCCCAGAACGTCGACCCGGCGCGAAAGGACGCCGTGGTCTACCTCGGCGACGTCTACACGGGTCGTGGGCTGAAAGGAATCCCGCGGGGGACCGTCAAGTCGCTTAGGGTGTTCACCTATCACTTCGCCTACCAGGGAATGGTGGGGAACCCGAACACGATCGGGATCGACGGCCCGTGGGACATCAAGCGAGTGCTGGGCACAGTGCCCGTCTACGAGGACGGCTCGGCCAAGTTCCGCGTTCCCGCGAACACGCCGATTGCCCTGCAGCCGCTCGACGCCGAGGGGAAGGCGGTCCAGTTGATGCGAAGCTGGATGACGGCGATGCCCGGCGAGACGCTGCAATGCGCCGGGTGCCACGAGTCCCGGAACTCCGCGCCGCCGTCCGCGACGAGCATGGCCGTGAACCGTCCGCCGGACGAGATCCGCCCCTGGTACGGCCAAGTGCGGGGCTTCAGCTACCGCCGCGAAGTCCAGCCGGTGATCGACCGGTACTGCGTCGACTGCCACGACGGCGCGGAGCGGTCCGACGGCCTGGAGATCCCCAATCTGCGAGGGGACCAGAACGTCACCGACTACGCTTCCGTGCTTTCCTGGCAGAGGAACGCCGACGCGGGCCGGTTCTCCGTGGGCTACGCGGAGCTGCACCGCTTCGTGCGACGGCCCGGGGCCGAGAGCGACTATCATGTCCTCGAGCCGATGGAGTTCCACGCCGACACGACGGAGCTGGTCCAGATGCTCACGAAAGGGCATTACGGTGTCCGGCTCGACTCCGAAGCGTGGGACCGGCTGATCACCTGGATCGACTTGAACTGCCCGTTCCACGGCACCCGGCACGAGGAGCTTGTGGATCCCGGACAACAGCGCCGGCGGCGCCGCGAATTGCTCAAGCAGTATGCCAACGTGGAGGACGATCCGGAGGCGGTGCCCGGCCCAGGTACGGGCCTTTACAACAGCGGCACGCCGCTGGAGCCGATTGTCCCCGAGCCGCCTGTCGAGCGTCGCGCCGCAGCGGTCGATTGCCCGGGCTGGCCGTTCGACGCGGCCGAGGCGGCCCGGCGCCAGCGGGCGGCGGGCAAGGTCACGCGCCGCAACGTCGATCTGGGCGACGGCCAGACGATCGAGATGGTCCTAATCCCGGCCGGCGACTTTGTGATGGGAAGTCCCACGGGCGACGCGGACGCGTTGCCTCTCAGCCGGGTGAAGATCGAGCGGCCCTTCTGGATCTCGGCCCACGAAATCACCAACCGGCAGTTCCAGCGGTTCGACTCCGCCCACGACAGCCGCGTGGAATCAAAAAATGCCACGCAGTACGGCATCCAGGGCTATCCCGTGAATCGGCCCGAGCAGCCGGTCGTTCGGGTCTCGTGGAACGAGGCCATGGCCTTTTGCGGATGGCTTTCGAAGGAAACGGGCCAACAGTTCTCGCTTCCTGCGGAATTCCAGTGGGAATACGCCGCCCGGGCCGGCACGCCCACGCCGTTCTTCTACGGCGACTTGGACACCGACTTCTCCCCGTTCGCCAACGTGGCCGACGCCACGCTGGTGGAGTTTGCCAGCGATGTCTGGGACAACGGCAAGCCCCTGGAAAACCCCACGCGATACGACGAGTGGTTCCCCAAGGATTCCCGCTATCGCGACGGGGCCCTGCTCAGCGTCTCCCCGGGAAGCTACCTCGCGAATGCCTGGGGCCTCGCGGACATGCACGGCAACGTGTCGGAGTGGACGCGGACGACCTACCGGCAATACCCCTACCGCTTGGACGACGGCCGCGACGAACCCGGGGAAAGCGGGCGGAAGTCGGTCCGCGGCGGTTCCTGGTTCGATCGACCCAAGCGGTGCACGTCGAGCTTCCGGCTGAGCTATCTCGCGCACCAGCGCGTGTTCAACGTCGGCTTCCGCGTCGTCTGCGAAGCCGAAGGAGGGTCGGAACTGGCCGGCGGCGGGGTGGCTGGTGGCTGAGCGAAGCGAAGCCCCAGGGTGTCACGAACTGGGGCACCGCTGCGTGACACTGCGCTATGCCCCAGCCACCCTCGCCAAGTCACGGGCGCTCGATGACCGGGGCGGTGGCGACGCGGGGTCGGATCGGCAAGCGCTCGATCCCGTCAAAGTCGGGGTCTGCCACCTCGCGAACCTCCTTCTCGCCCCGGAACGGGCAGCAAGCGTCGACCCAGGCGATTAGCCGGTGCAGGCTCAACGGGTCGACCTTCACGTCGTAGTGCTCGCCGCTGGAGGCCAGGTCGACCAGCCGGCTATGGCGAGAGAGGTATTGCATCGGGTCGAGCGTGGCGAGACCACTCGGGTCCATGGGGTTGTAGCCGCTCTCGACGGGGATCGCGCCGGCGATGCCGTAGCCCGGCCCGCCGCCGCCGACCGGATTCCCCCAGCCGGCCGGCCCCACGAGCGTGAGGTAGGGCTCTTTGAAGGCGGCGTGCCCCGGGCGGAGCGTCAGGTTTGGCTCGTCGGGAGCTTCCGCCGTGCCCGCGTGGCACTTGACGCAATAACGGTCCAGCACCGGCTGGGCGAACCGCTCGTAGCCGACGCTCTCGGTGCCCCAAGGCGGAGGGGAAAGTTCCGTCGGCGGCCGTTCGAGCGCGAGGCCCCGTTGCCGGGAAGCCGCGGTGCTGTGCATCTCGTGGCAGCCCACGCAACTCCGCTCCTCGCCGGGCATCAACCCGGTGAAGCTCCGCATCGTCTGGAGGCAGCGTCGGTCGGCATCCAGGAGTTGGAAGTAGAGGGAGAGGCCGGCCGGGGCCTTGAAATAGACCGAGCCGTCGGCCTCGACCGGCACCTCGGAGAGAATCCGCTTGACGCCCTCCTCCTGGATGATCGACACGGTCGGTCCCGAGTGGCGATACGTCTTGTTCCAGGTGGAATAGGTCTTGTAGTCCAACTGCCAGACGCGGAGGTACTTGACCGCGCCTCGCGGCAGGCCGGGCACGCCCTGATACACGTCGGCGCTGAAAAAGACGCCCGGCTTGACCGGCTGGCGGTCTTTGCCCGTACCCGGCCAGACCACGCGGTCGGGCTGCCGGGGAGGCACCGGCCGCGGCTTGGCGGGCATCGCGTGCCAGATGTTGTAGACTCCCTCGTAGATCAAATCGCGGTTGCCGTGGACGTCCATCAGGTAGAGGCGGAATTTGTCGCCGGCTCCCCGGGCCGAGACGAGAAAATCCTCCTCCGAAAGCGGCCAGGCCGTCTTGTATCCGGTGAAGCGGCCCGAGGCGTGGTAGTCGGCCGCTTCCGGCTGTTCCAGCGGGCCGTCGCCGACTTCCGGCCAGGCCAGATCGGCGGTCACCTTGGTCAGGCCGTGGGGATAGTCGCGGCCCTCGTCCGGGTCGATGATCCCGATCGAACCGGACCACCAGTCGTGATGCCCCACGCCGGAGAACATCACCCTTTGGCTCCCCGGGATCGGGCGCGGCTCGGAAAGATGATCGGGCCAGACCGACTGATTGCCCCAAAAGTGGGCCGTGCCGGTGCCGTCCTGGTTGGTCGTCCAAAGCTTCTGGAGCCGCCAGAGCGGCTTGTCGGTGTACTCCCAGCGGGAATAGACCACGCGCCCGTCGTTCAACAGGGCCGGCACGAAGTCGGGCTCGCCGTTGTAGCTGGTGAGGTAGACGTTGCCGCCGTCGGCGTCGCATCGGGCGAGGATCGTCGAGTAGATGAACGGCCCGCATCGCACGTAGGAGTTGCCGCGCGTGGTGGTGAAGAGGATGTGGCCGTCGGGGAGATAGAGCGGATCGAGGTCGTCGTATTCGCTCTGGGTAACTTGCTTAAGCCCGGTGCCGTCGAAGTTCATCTCGTAGAGGTGGAAGCTCTTCTCGTCGGCCGGTTTGAAGGAGAAGAGCACCTTCTGGGCATCGAAGGAAAGATCGGGCCGCCAGAAGCTGCCGGGCTCCTCGGGCGCCAGTTGACGGAGCCGGCCGCCGGGGTCAAGCCCGTCGAGCACCAAGAGCCGCCCGCCCGGCACGGCCATGATGCCCATGCGATGGATGGCCTCGTGCAGGGACTCCGGGCCTTTGGGAAGCGGCTGATCGATGAACAACAACTGCGAGAAGTCCAACACGGGGTTCTTCAGCAGGAGTTCACGTTTCACCCGCCGCACGGTGAAATAGGCCTCCTTGAACTCCGGATCCGCCCCGACATACGCGGCGATCGGGTCCTCCTGGAGATCCGGCCCGACGAGGCCGGCGATTCTTCCCCAGGGGCCTCCGCCAAACGGCGCCGCGACCGCCGCGGCCTTCCATGCCGAGTCGTCGAACGTGGGCTGTTCCCATTGCGGATGGGTTTCCTTCTCGGCAAGCCAGGTGTCGTTGGAGACCACCGCGACCTCTTTCCCGTCGGGCAGCGTGACGACGAGCCGGGCGATCAGCCCCGCGGGATTCTTGCTGGGGGCGGGCATGTTCTGCGCCCGCACCGCCAGGACGTTCTCGCCGGTCGTGAGCAGCTCTCCCACGTCAAAAACGGCCGCCCGCGGCCAGCCCGCGGGGGCGCCAACCCGGCTGCCGTTCACAAAGACCTCGCAGGCGTCGTCCGCCGCAATCCGCAACCTTGCCGCAAGGGCCTCCACGGGCACCGTGAACCGGCAGCGGAAGAACCTCGATTCGGCCGGGGCGTCTGCGGCCGGCTGGCCCTCGGGATACCAGATCCAGCTTGGCGACGGCTCGTCGCTCTCGGCCGGTTTTGCCGGGGCCGGCTTGCTGCTCAGCTCGGCAAGGCGTTTTTCCAGAACGTCGAGCTTCTTCAATTCGGCCGAGAGATCCGGCGCTTGCCGTTGGTGAGCGAACCGTTCGGCCAGCTCGCGAGCCCAAACGATCTCCCGGGCCGCCCGCTCCAAAAGCGGCTCGCCCATCGCTTGAAACAGCCAGTCCTGCTCCAGCGCCTGGGCGGCTTCCTCCGCCGTGAGTGCCCGCGTCTGGGGCGTCTGCTCCGCTGAGGCCGACGATACGCACACCGCGACGATAAACCACACGGCCACCAGCTTCAGCATCGACGTTCCGTTTTTCATCGCGTCCACCTCCCGAGACACCTGGAATCAGCCTGAGCGGGACGGACTAAAGATTGCACGGTGTATTAGGGTGCCCCGGGCATCTTGCCCGTGCACTGGCGAGACGCCAGTGGCACCCGACCGTGCAGGCTTGTCCTTGTACCGCTTAGCTCCGCTCTGCAAATGTTTGTCCGCGCCGCTTGGCACGGGTTGTTGACACACCGATTTTCGTCAGATACCGATGACAATACAAGGTCCTACCCTCATTGTCTGCGCCAAAAAGGCGAAAACAAGTTGGATTCGGCAGGTAAGTGACTCGCTTCGACGTGGCCCAGTCCCCGCCGCACACGTATTCACCGGCCTGCGGGAACGGCCGCTACGTCGAGCAGCAGGTTTTCCCGGCACAACTTGACGCCGGCCGGTTCGCCGGCCGACTCGCTGGCCACCAGCACCGCCCGGCCCTCCTCGACCGGGGCCGACTGGAGCACGTTGCCCGACCTATCGCAGAGTTTCACGCGGCAATCTTCCGCGGCGCCGCTTACCCGAACGTTGAACCGTTCGCCTTCTATCGTCATGGCGATCCGCCGCGGCAGGACGGCCAGGCAAGCCACGTCTTCATGGGGGAGGAAGAGCCGCACGTGGGCCAAGCTCCCTCGTTGTTTCACCTCGGCCTCTTCACAACGCAAGAGATCCACGATGTGCTGATCCCGCGCAAGCTCCCTTGCGAGCACCTCGCCGAAAAACGTGTGCCCCGTGCCGTTGTATAGGGTGTAAATCTCCTTCCCCTCGGACCGGAACCGGTTGGCGTAAACCAACCGGGCCTCGGTTGGCACGAGCGGCGAGCACTCCCGGCCGGCGAAGGCGTCGGCGTTCTCGCGGAGAATCGTGTCGAACGGTTGCGGGTAATAGCTACCGAAGGAGCCCACCGCGCTAAAGAACCGCTTCCGGTGCTTCGGGTCGCCGCCGCGATGGTCGAGCTCGAACGCCCTGCACTCGGGGAAGTAGAATCGCTGGAGGTTGACCTCCACGGGCCGAAGCGGCGAGGCCAGCACGGTAACGTCGTAGGTGATGCACCCGTCGATGTGCGGCATGAGAAAATCGTAGCCGGGATGCTCGGTCGTGAGGACCGACTGGGGATCGACCTCGTCCATCGCCCGGCGCACGAGCCGGGTCGCCTCGGCGACGCCCCGCTGCCACTCGGTCACGCCCCATTCGGCGAACGTGTGCTCGTGCCGGCGGCTGAAGCAGGCCGAGCCGGCGTGGCCGCGAGGAAAAGGGGACATCACTGATTTAGCGAGGAAAAGGGGACATCACTGATTTATGGTTATTTTCGTCAGAATATCAGTGATGTCCCCTTTTCTTTTTCCGACATAACCAACTGTCCTACCAGGAGATGGGATTTCGTGG
>JBDRTC010000754.1:0-17005 GCA_043824335.1 Planctomycetota bacterium
TGTCGTCGCGGGCGAGCAACTCGCGGAAGTCGGCATACGCCTTGCCCTGGATCATCTCCGCGCAGGAATCGCGACGGCTTTTGTAGGCGTCGCTGGTCGCCACGCACTGGGCCCCCTGGCAATTCACGAAGCCGCGCAAGAGCGAGCGGCCCCGATTGCCCACGCCGATGTGCCCGAGCACCACGCGCTCGCTGGCGGGCGGTGTCTCCTGATTGCCGAGCGCCGTTGAGGTAATCACATAGGGCGCCCCCACGGCGGCCGCTACGGCACTCCGGAGAAGACGACGTCTGGTGAATCGACCCTTGTTCATGGCACCTCTCCCGTTTTTCAAGCGATGGAACCGGGTGTTTCGCGTCGCCGCTCCTCCCGGCAGGGCCCCGCGGCCGCCAGCCCAGCATACTCCGATTCACCCCCGGAAGCAACAAACGCCGACACACGGGGGGCCCGCTGGAGTTCTTTTTCCGAATCCGTGCCCGGCGGGTTGATTTGGGTGGGACGAGCAGACTATCCTCAAAGGTGATACGCGGGCGCAAGGCGTCGAGATCGAGAGAATCGTCGGCAGTTCGGGAGGACCGCCGCTAAGATCGAGGGGCGCTGGACGTCGCCTCTTGAGCGACCGGGTTTTCCTTGCCTTCGGAAGCGGCCCGCGGGGAGTTCGGTGTGATGCTCGCGAACCTGTTCGCTTTTCGGACTTCGTGGCTTGGGGCCCTGGTTGTCTTGGCGGGCGTGTTTGGCGTCTGGTTGCTCATTCGGGCGGCAATCGACTTCGTCGCCTGGTTCAATGAGGAAATCCTCGGAGATTTCCGGGATCGCAAGAGGAAAAAGAAGAAACCGTAAGGAGACGGTTTCCTCGGGCACGTCGGCGGCGACGTTTTCCGAGCCGTTGATGAGGGGGGGTGAGGAAAGCCTTGTCTATTGGCTTACGGGCTGGTGGACTTCGCGTTGTGGATGGCGACCGGCACTGCTACGGCGACGGCAATGAGGCCGGCGATGACCCAGGGATTGGCCATCAGGTTCCGGAACGTGCGCATGCCGTGTTGCCCGCGGACCGTGTCAATGCCGTTCACGACTAGGGCAAGCGATTGGGCTCCCGGAGGGGCTTTGGCCCAAACGCGATACCCCGCCTGGCCTTCCGCCGTCACTAACTGGTAGACGCCGCTTTTCAGCCCGCGAAAGGCAAAATAGCCATTCTTGTCGGTCTTAGCGACATTCAGTTCCCGTCCACCACTACGAAGTGAGACATGGATGCCCGCCGCGGGAACATTCTCTGGAGTCACCACCTGTCCGATCAGGACGCCCCCCTCGCGCAATTGGAGGTCGTTCATAACCGGCCCGTGAGTGGCCTGGGGAGCGGCGGCCAGGGCCAACTGCGGAATGCAGAGTCCTACCACGGCCAAACACACAGCAACCTGGGGAACAAGTCCTGAACTCTTCATTTCTACATCCATTCTCTGCGAGGTTGAGGGTGCCCAGACTACTCTGATCAGCAGAACCAGCCTAGATTCTCCTGATTCAGCTTCAAAGAACTAGTCGTTTTCTGCTATCGGCGAGAAGGTCTGAGCAACTGTAACAATCGTTGTGGAGTCGTGGCAGAAATTGCTGAATTTCCCAAGGTCTTCGTTTCCGCCCGGGCACGTCGACGGGCGAGGTAAGCTAGGAAAGTGACGCGACGGCGTCAAGGTCAGTTTGGTGTTTTGTTTCTCCGAGTGGATCTCACGCGGGAACTGCCGGCCTCCGTTTTCCCGAGCTACGCAGCTTTCCTGGTTTCTGTTGGGTTTGCCTCGGCTTCGGCGGGAGGCCTTCGGACTCGCAGGGCTTCCGGACCGGCAAGTTCCTCTGGCTCGACGACTGGCCGCGGTCGATCGCTGCTGGAACGCAAGCCGGGCAGCAGTCTTACTGATAGCAGCCTCCCGAGAAGCGGCAGCGCGGTCTGGCTGAGAAGACGTTTCGTTAGGCTCCACTCCTCTTGACCGAGAAGCTGCCTGTTGGCAAGGATAATCGTGACCGTTGCCAATGCGACCCAACCCCAGAGTTCCTGACCTCTCACGGCGACCCACCAGGCGACAACCCCCGTGGTCAGACTGACGCCGCCGAGCACGCCCAATACGTGCCAGGTCCTGAGTCCCCGCTTAAGGAGTTGATGATGGATGTGACTGTGGTCCGCGACTGTGAAGTTCAAGCCTTTCAGCGTGCGCCGCACGATCGCCAGTGTCGTATCCATCAGCGGAACGAACAGCAAGGCTACCAGGATCGTAGGATTGGTCGTCTGGGGAGTCATGGGAGCGAGTGATACCCGCAGTGCAAGCAGAGCCAGCGTGAAGCCGATCACCATGCTTCCGCTGTCACCGAGATACACCCGAGCGGGTGGCCGATTGTGAACGAGGAAACCGGCCAGTGCCCCGGCCAATGCGAACGCCAGCAGCATCACTTGGGGCCGGGCCTGGGTTGCAGCGATGGCGCCCACGGCGACCGAAATCACGATCCCAATCAGCGACGCCAGACCGTCCATGCCGTCGAGAAGATTCAAGGCGTTGGTTCCCAGAACCAACCAGCCGACGGTCCAGGCGATACCCAGCAACCCCATCTCGAAAGAGTGCCCGAAAAGGACAACTCGTCCCACGCAGCAGCCGGCCATCAGCACTGGCAGCGTGCAAACGATCTGCCCGAGCAGCTTCCATCGGACGCTCATGTCACGAAGGTCGTCGTAGAATCCCAACAGGCAAAGCATGCCGGCAGACAGGGCGAGTGCTGCCGGCACCTTGTCTTCGACCACGTGCGACGTCAGTAGAAAAACTGCGGCGACGCTCAGAAGCGCCGCCAAGTAAACGGCGCTCCCACCCCCCAGTGCAATCGGTTGGGCATGAAGCCTTCGTTCTCCGTCGGGTTTGCTGATCGCGCCGAATTTCCAGGCCATCTTCTTGGCCAACAGCGTCAGCGTCAGGCTGCCGACGAATGCAACCGACCAGGCGATTGCCACTGTCAAGATTTGCCCCATTCCATCTCTCCAAACATGCCATCTCTCCAGCCCAATGGGTGTGGAGGCGCGTCCTGGCTTGGTCGTCGGTATCTTCGATGGGACGGGCTGCGAACCAATCACAACGTGGTTTGCAGCTACCAGCAGTCCATCTGCCGGAAATACACTCGGCAAAGGCCACGTGGCCACATCGCTTTGAAACTGAACCGCGATACGTACGCCCGAAGCGGTACAACCGCTCCGATCGCTCTGATCCCCTCTGCAAATAAACGGCTTTGCGGGGCGAGTCCTTCCCGTAAGACCAACAAGGAAGGCACAATCGAAGTCACCCCCTCTTCTCGGGCAAACAGGCCGACTTCCATTGTGCGTTCAAGCGATAAGTCCCGGTGCCGTCGGCCAAGGTGCCCCGCCTTCAGGGGGGCGGGACCGTTCCTCGACGCAGCTTGAGCGTCAGGAACTCGTGAGTCGTCCAGGCCTTACGGCTGTTACAATCCATCACGCGGACCGGTTGCCGAATTCGTCGTCGGCCGGCTCGTCATGCGAAGTCGGCGGTCGATGAGGGCTTCTACCAGCACCCGCACGTTCTTGTCTTCAGGTTTCTGCCGCAAGCACCAAGTCAGGTGCTTCTTGGCTTCATCAGAGTGCTTTGTGTCGAACAAGCACGCCCCCAGCATGAAACGCGCGTCGTAATCAGACCGGTCACACGCAACGGCACGGCGAAGACACCGGAGACGTTCTGGCTGGTTTTCCAAGTCGGCGTGCGTTTTGGCGGCTTCCATCCAGCTCCTTGCGGCTGTCTCCCCTTGCCGGTCGCGAGCCTCGGTCTCACAGGCTTCCGCGTAGCACTGCCGCACGAGTCGCAGCTCATCGGGACAGTTGCGCCGGTGGTAGAGCGATGCCAGTCGGCTGAGGGCCGTTCGGTCGGGTTGAAAAGTCTCCAAGAGAAAGGCAACCTCAACCTGGCCGGCCAGTCGATCAAGCAAGTTGTTCTGGTGGACACGGCCGGCCTGGCAGGACGCTTTCCAGTAAGCAATCGCTTGGTCGAGGTCACCCGCAAGCACGGCCTCCTGGCCCGCTACGAACAACACGGACCCATCGAAGGGCCGCACCTTGAGAGCCTGACTCGTGCAGGCGGCTTTTCCCGGCGACTCCGGTCCTGCGAGGAAGGAAAGGGTCGCCAGGTACAGATAGGATTCTCCCTGCAAGGGGCATAGCGTTACGGCCCGGCGCGCGTGCCCGAGCGCTTGGTGGAGATGCCTGCTTCGCCGGCCAAAGGCTTGCGACAGCCACTGCTCCATGGCCTCGGCAGACTCGAAGTGGGAAGCCAGGACGGCCTCGCGCACTTGTCTCACGTCGATTGGATTGACGGTGGAATCTTGCGGGTAGTCGAACAAGCGAACGTGAACGGCAGCCAAGCGTGAATGCGCGCGGGCATGATCCGGCTGGCAGTCCACGACACGAGACAGTTCTTTCTCCATCGACTGGAGTGTTTCGAGACGGCCCGTCTGATAGATTCCACCCGACTTCCAGCTCTCCAATAGATAGCGATACCAGCAAGGCTCGGCGCGCGCCGCTGCGAGACGGTTCTGCACCATGGGATAGCCGGTGATCATCAAACACGCGGCGGCGATCAGCCAGCCGGCGCGGGGTATGCGGAGCAGACCCGCTGAACCTCTGCTGCGTCGGCCGGTCAACTGCCACAAGCGGCAGGCACACGCGGCCAGGATAATCACCGCAACCATGCATCCGGGAACGTACCAGATGAAGTCCACCATCGAGTGCAGGAAGCTGCCGGCGAGGCTCGGTGCGATGGCAGCGAAACAGAGGAGAACCTTCGTAGACAGCGGTCGTCGGAGGCACGCGATGCACCAGTACGCGCAGAGCCCAATGGCAATGAATACGAGCAACAGCCCCGGAACACCCGCTTCCAATCCAACCTGCAGGTAACCGTTCTCAGCATGAGTGACTTCAAATCCTTCGAACCGGCCTTTGCTCGGCAAGTACATCGGGCACACTTCGCGATGGCTTCCCAGGCCCGTGCCCGATAGTGGGTACTGTGCGATTCCTCGGCTGTTCGCTTGCCAGACGCTGCGTCGCATCTGCCCTTTGTCAAGTTCCTCGAGCGACCCAAAATCATCCAGTCGGGCTGCCACTGACTCATAGCCGTAGACATAGAGACACGCTCCCACCAGCAACCCGATAATCAACACAGCCAAGACCGTTGTGCGGCGAATCAACGAGCCGCGGTAGAGAACGAGCACGGAAATCAGGACCGCAGCTAAAATGACCATTGCCCCGCCGCGGGACAAGGACAGGAGCCCCGCGAATACCGCGACCGCCAAGGCGATGGCGCGAAGACCCACCATAATACCCATCCTGGACGAGTTCTCACTAAACCGGAACCGACAAGCCGGTCGCTCGCGGAGGTTGCTTCGGACCGCATCTTGTAACCACCAGATGAGCGGCCCAACCCCAAGGGCAACAAACTGGGTAAAGTGATTCCGGTTGGTAAAGCTCCCCTTAACATTATCCGCCGGACTCGAGTATGGATGCTCAAAGAACCAGAAGAATCTCCCGTTGTTTGTGAAGTGATGAACCAGTGCAAAGGCCGCCATGGCAACCGTCGAGATAGCGATCCAGCGTATGAGACGCTCCACGTCTTCAACCCGTTGCACTCTTTGCACGGTAACGCCAAAGAGCAACATGAAGGCCAGCAGGAGGATGAACGCGGTGCGGGTGGTCGCTGGCGTGAGCGACAAGGTAGTCCAGACCCCCAGGGTTGAGGAGGAGTCGGCCCCGGGGGCCCACAGCGGCAAGGTTTCGTACACTCGTGGCGAAAGCATGCTCAGGATGGATGGAGGCAATGGTGCGAGTTGGAGGCCAACCAGGGCCAGTGCTGCCAGGAGGAGAGGGCCAGCCGGAGAGCAAACCCATTCGGCCTGGGATGCAAGTCCCTGCTTGAGACACCAGCAAAGCGCGATCCAAAGCGACAAGGCCACCAGGACCAGTTGTCCCAAGGCCACGCGGCCTCCCATGATCAACGGCACAAGAAAGATAGCGGCGACCAGGCCGGCGTCAACGGATCGCAACAGCAGGGCCTCAGCCGCCGCGCCCGTCGAGAGACGCTCGCGTGCCCAGAAGCCACGCCGTGGTACCGCGTACCGTGCGTTGAAGTCAGCCTCTATTGCCATCGCCAAGCACTCGCCCAGTGATTTTCATCAACGCACCTTGAGTTCGCCTTACGCAGCCTCTTGCTGAATCCTGCGAGACGGACGCTTGAGTTGTCCGTGTTCATCCGCTTCGTCGTCATCGTTGCCATAGCCGTAGCCGTACCCGTAGCCATAGCCATAATTGCCTTCGCCGCTCTTGAAACTGAGGCGGTTGACCACGAGTCCAAGAACCGCGATGTGCAAGGTGGCAAAGCCCTCGGCCACTCTCATGACCAGGCGGCGCCGGTTCTTTTTCGGCTGCACGATGAGTAGCACACCGTCCACTTGCCGACCGATAATGGCCGTGTCGGTGATCATGGCCGGAGGACTGTCGATGAGGATCTGGTCGTAGCTCGCTTCGGCCCAGGCGACGAATTCCTGGAAACGTTCCCCGGACAGCAGCTCCGCCGGGTTGGCAGGGCGCGGCCCGGAAGGAAGGACATCGAGGTTTTCCAAAACCGAGGAGTGGAGGTTGGCCGGGACTGCTTCGGCGATCGGAGGCTCTTGACGGAGGAGCGTCGACAGGCCCTGCGGTCCCCGTAAGTCGAGCAGCGCGGTTAGACCGGCGCGACGCATATCGGCATCGATCAAGAGCGTACGTTTTCCGGATTGAGCGTATACTGCGGCGAGATTTGTCAACACGGTAGTCTTGCCGTCGCCTGGCTCACTGCTGGATACAACCAGGCTCCGCACGCCGCCTTCGGTGCACGATAGGGCCGTGCGCAGAGTCCGAAGGGCCTCTGCCTCGGCGGTAGCAGGCCGAACGTGAACGTGCACTGCGTCAACTCCCGTACCCGATAGCGGCTTGAATTCCTGCAACATGGCAAGCACGGGAATTCCCAATCGTTGTCGCAGTTCCTCGGGAGAGCGAAAGTGATCATCCAGAAGATCCTGCACGTATACCACTCCGAGTCCGCCGACGAACCCGATCGATATGGCAAGCAGACCCACGGTGATCAGGCGAGGCCAAACCGGCGCAAGCGGAACTTCAGGACGACTGAGCACGGAAGTCCGGACGGCGCCGCTTTCCTCACTGAGATCAATGTTTTTCATCCGTTCGAGCACGACGTCGTAGAACCCTCGCAATCGATTCAAGTCGAGTTCCAGGACGTCGAGTTGCGCCATGCCGCGGTCGAGTTCGATGGCCCTGGATTTCTCTTCTTCGTAGCTGGCGAGGATCGCGTTCTCATATTCGATGGCCTGCTGGAGCTGTTGGCGCGACATCTGCACCAACATCGGAACCAACTCCTGATCTCTGATTTCCCGCAACTGCGTCATCTCCGCTCCCCGATGGTTCCGCAGGTACTCCTCTGCCACGCGAATTCTTTCCTGGATCTCAAGCACCTTGCGATTTGCGGGGCCGTAAAGCTGTGACTCCGACTGCAACTTGGCCTGGTTTTCGAGCAACTGCTGATGCATGCGGGAGAGGGTGTAACTGTCCATCGAACTCAGCCCCAACTGCCGCAGCAAGACCGTGCGGCCGACCGTATCATCCATGGTCAAGACATGTTGTTGAAGGTCCTCCCCGTTGCGAATCGCCACCTCGATGGCGACCAGTTGCGATTGGGCCTGCAGTTTCCTTTCGCGCGCCTTGGTCAGGGAATCGCTTAGCATGATGGCGCGCTTGACGACCACACTGACGCCATCATCCCCATCGCGGATCACCAACTCTCCCGCACTACTGCGTGCCGCCAGCAAGTCGGCTTCTTTGGTGCGTAGTTGCTCTTCCAGTTTGGATTTTTCCCTGGTGAGTATGTCGAGGATCTCGTGGGCCGTGCTCTTGTGGAGCCTCGCCATGAACGCTAGATACGCCTCCAGGAGACTGTCAACGACCGCCGCCGCCGCACGCGGTTCCTTCGACCGGTAGACAATGTTCAGGATGTTGGCGCTTCGTACCACACTCACCGCGAGATTGCCCTGGAGAATCTCGACCCATCGACTGCGGGGAGCATCCTTGAAGTCGGCCCGATTTTCCGGCGACAGCTGCGCGATCGCATCCTCCAGCACCTCCTCGCTGGTGAGCATGTGTTGGTAGGTCGGCATGAGATCGCGCACCATTCGATCGCCCGACGTGCCGACCGTCCAAGTCTCCGTTCCAGTCGGCACGACTAACAACTTCGCCTGCGACTCGTAGATTGGGGGCGTTGACACATAGTATAGCGCCCCTAACAAGGAGCTCGCCGCCAAGACGGTGATCACGACCTCCTTCCGGCACCGCACTGCGCGGAGGAATTGCACAATCTCATGCAATGGGGTGATTTCAGCAGGCGAATGGGAGATCGCCGGTGGGTTGGGCAACGGCTTCTTCTGCATTCGAGTTACAGCCCCTGCGGATTGGACCTGCATGTTCATCAACGCTTCGACGCCTCGGATACCGCTGACTTCCTCGAATCACGTCCTGGCTAGAAGAGCGGGACACTCGCACCGACGCCGAATCTAACAAAGTTAACGAGGTCCATCATCACGGTAAGCGGAGTCTGCTCCACACTCACAATGTCGCCGGGTGCCAGCAGGAAGTTCTCTTCGACAACGCGCTTGGCCGCGCGGAGGCTGACCTCTATCATGACCGTACCCTGCCCGTCCGGACTGTTCCGAATCACATAGACCTTGTCGGCCATTTTCTGCGACAGACCACCTGCCATGGCGACGGCGCCAAATACACGAAGCTCATGGTTCACCGGAAAGTCGTACTGCCCGGGCTTGTGAACCAAGCCGATCACCTGAACGGGGTCTGGATGTCGTCTCTCAACCCGGATCACGGTCCCGTCGTCAAGATAGTTGCTCGCCGGACCTTGCAGCACCTCATTTGCCAGATCGAGACAGACCAAGTCGACACGCTGTTGTGGATGGTCTCTCGTGTCGCCCACAAGCTGCACACCCGACTGTTCGGAAAACGTCCTTCGCTCCGCAGCAAGTCGACTCTCAGGCGCAGGGCGCCGAATCTCCACCATCGTGCCGGCATCCTCGGCAAGTCCCTCCGCGGTTACAATCGCGCCCGTCACGTAACTGGATTCGCGGGGTAGTTCGTAGATCCCGGGCTCCTTCACCGCCCCCACAACCGTGATCCGATTCATTCGCTGGCGCTTCATGGTCACGGTAACCTGAGGCTGAAGATACAGACCGCGATGCACACAGGCTGCCGCGATCATCTGTTCGGCTCCGGGCAACTCCAAGCCGGCCAAGGGAAGGGAACCGATCTCCGGTAGAAAAGCCTGCCCGTCGTCGCTAACCCTGGCAGGGAACCGGCTGATGGCATCTGCGTCCAAGCCGGCTGCGAGCGATACCTCCAGCACGTCGCCCCGGCCGATCCGTTCACTGCTGACGGGAGGTCCGGAAAAACGGGAAAGGTCCACAATCTGGGCGTTGTAGACGGGAGGAGCCTGAAGCTCCGCCGGACACTTCCTGGCGCGATAGTGGCGCTGCCCCGCGCAGCCAGCGCAAGCCAGCACAAGCACAAGGGCCGCGGCCAGCACTCTTCTACCAACCGGTAGTCTACCCGAAGCGTAGATCGACAGCATGGTCGAAGTGTCGTTCATTGAGGCTGAAGACTGTCGAGGGGATTTCAGACACGCGTGTCGCAACGTACCGTCTTTGGCGTGCCGCCGCGGCGGAACGTGCCGTACTCCACGCCCAGATTGTCCGCTCGCGGAACGCCAGCGGCGATTGGCTCTTCGATTTGTCTGCCAGGGATTGGCTAGAAGATGGGGGACATATATCCAGACCATGAAACTGGGTCAAGGGCACTTTCGCGCCGCATCGCTGGGCCCCTGGGCGAGATACTGGACTTGCAGGAGATCCGCATAGTCAGTAGTATCCCGCCTCCCTATGGTCGTGCGCGAGCTAACTGCGGTGAGCGGGGCGGTTGTATTGCTTCGCACGCGCCTCCACACCCATTCGGCTGGAGAGATTGGATGTTTGGAGAGATGGGGTGGGGCCGATCTTGGCAAAGGAGGAGTTCGTGCGTATCCTTTTCTTAAGCCACTACTTCCCACCCGAAGTCAACGCCCCCGCCACGCGCACATTCGATCATTGTGTACGATGGGCGAAGGCCGGTCACGACGTGACCGTCGTCACTTGCGCTCCAAACTGTCCCGACGGAGTTCTCTATCCCGGTTACAAGAATACGCTGCGCCGGCAGGTTGAGTCCGTCGACGGCGTACGTGTCATACGCGTTTGGACCTACCTGGCAGCCAACGCGGGGTTCGTGCGGCGAATACTCAGCTTTCTTTCCTACATGCTGAGTGCGGTGTTGGCGCTGATTCGGTTGCCGCGTCCGGATGTGGTGGTAGCAACATCTCCGCAGTTTTTTTGCGGGTGGGCGGGAGTGTTGGCCTCCCGGCTGAAACGAGTCCCGCTGGTGTTGGAAATCCGCGATATCTGGCCAGAGTCAATCCAGGCCGTCGGCGCGATGCGAAATCGTTGGCTGTTGGAGCTCTTGGAAAGGTTGGAACGATGGATGTACAGATCCGCCGCCCACATCGTCACGGTCGGGGAGGGATACCGTACCAACATTTTGAAGAAGGTGGATGGAGCCGATGGCGTCTCGGTTATCACGAACGGGGTCGACGTCGAGAGGTTTGTTCCGAATGAGCCTGACGCAGAGTTTCTTCACACGTGGGGTTTGGAGGGCAAGTTCGTCTGTTCTTTTGTTGGCACGATTGGCATGGCGCACGGGTTGGAAGTTGTGCTCGAGGCAGCGAAGATCCTGCGGCGGAAGGGCCGAAGCGACATTAGCTTCTGTCTGGTGGGGGAGGGTTCTAAACGAAAATGGCTCGAGGACGAGGCGAACCGGGCCGGGTTGAACGGCACGGTCGTCCTTACCGGACTGCAACCGAAGAAACAAATCCCGGCGATCCTTGCGAGTTCCGATGCTTGCCTGGTGCATTTGAAAGGGCACCAGTTCTTCGGAACCGTCATCCCCTCGAAGATCTTCGAGATCTTAGCGATGGCCCGGCCAATCATCATGGGGGTGGAGGGCGACGCGCGGAAGATCGTGGCGAACGCCGGGGCAGGCGTGGAGATGGTTCCCGGTTCGGCCGAGTCGCTCGTCGAGGCCGTGATGACCTTGGCCGACAACCCGGACCTCGCCGCCCAGCGGGGTAGAGGGGGCCGTGACTACGTTCTGAAGCACTTCAATCGCGACGTGCTGGCGGCGAGATTCCTCCGATTGCTGCATCAGGTCACCGGAATCGACACGACTGAGTCCCCGCAAGCCCTGCCGGAAGAGGACGCGGAACTGCCGTGGCAACAAGCGGCATGATGCGGATGGGCACCGGGAGTCGATCGTCCTCTGCGTGAATGCGTCATCGAGTCACCTGGACATGGCTTTGGAGAAAATGGCAAGTTCCAACACGTGTCCCGATCAACGGTATGCCGGTCTTCCGCCGCCCATCAGTGGTAGTCGACGTGGCGACGCCCCGGCACGCGAGGAGCGGTGGCGCGGTTCAACACTATGTTCGACACGGCTGGGACGGGAATTTGTCTGGATCAGTGCCGGTCAGGGCCTGACCGTATTGGGGGCAATCATCGGTGTGCGGCTGATGACCGAACTGCTTGGCCCGGCCAGCTACGGGAAACTAGCGCTGGGAATGACCGTGGCGACTCTCGCCCAACAGGTGTTCTTGTCGCCCTTGGGCGTGACAAGTCAACGATTTTTTTCCCCGTCGTTGGAAGCGAATCAACTGGGCGCATACCTGCGGGTGGTACGTGGATTGGCGACCCGCATCATCGTGCTGCTGCTGGTCTTCGGGGCGGTGGGTGTGACGCTCGCTTGGGCGATGGGGATGACCCATTGGCTCCCGCTGCTGCTCGCCGCCTTCCTCTTTGCGGTGATCTCTGGAAGCAATGGACTCTTCGACAGCATTCAGAACGCAGCCCGCCATCGGCAAATCGTGGCGTTGCACCAGGCCGCCGCACAGTGGGCTCGTTTTGCCGTGGCGGCGGGCCTGCTTATCCTCTTGGGATCTACCAGTACGATCGCCATGCTAGGCTACGCTCTGGCTTCGACGGTGATTCTTGCATCGCAGTGGCTCTTTTTCCGGTCCAAGGTTCTGCCGCTGAGCCCTTCTTCCCTTATCCACGATGGGCACACCGTTGAGCATTGGGCGCGGCAAATGCGGGGCTACATGTGGCCCTTCGCCACGTGGGGCGTCTTCACTTGGGCGCTTGTGGCTTCCGACCGTTGGGCGTTGCAGGCATTCGCCACCACGAGCAGCGTAGGACACTACGCTGTTCTTTATCAACTGGGATACTTTCCCATCACGATGCTCTGTAGCATGATGATGCAACTCGTGTCGCCGGTGTTGTTCAGTCGGGCCGGAGATGGAACCGACCCGGAGAGACATCGTAGCGTCGTTTCCTTGAACAACCGGATGCTTGTGGCTGCCTGCCTCGTCTCCGCGTTGGCAACAATGCTGGCCTTTGTGCTCCACAGGCACGTGTTTTGGCTTTTGGTGGCCCCGGAGTACCGAGGCGTTTCCACGCTGCTGCCATGGATTGTGCTGTCTGGGGGGCTGTTTGCATCGGGACAAGTCGCCGCCCTGTCGGTAGTGAGCAGCATCAATACGAAGCAACTGATTCCCGTCAAGATCGTCACCGCCATCTTGGGAATCGGCCTGAACGTCAGCGGCGCATGCTGGTTCGGTCTTCACGGCGTCGTTGCCGCGAATCTCGCGTTTTCCTGCGTGTACTTCGTCTGGATGTTGTGCCTGACAAGAAGACAAGCCGGCTTGTCTGTAGAACTGTCAATAAATGTGGCACGAACATGGCACGTCAATGCGGCAGAGAGTCCGTGAGGCGACAGCATTAAGGTCCAAGGGACCGTTTGACTTTGAGAGATGCAAGGTATGGGCTTTGGTCATAGTGTGGTCAACGGCTTATTGAGTCCCCTCGGAATTCGTGTGGTCAATCGGCGGTGGGGGCCACGTGGTGTGCTGGTATCGCTGGAGAAGGCCGGCGCAGTGGGGATCGTACCCGACCAAGTCGTTGATATTGGCGCATCCAACGGAGCCTGGACTCGACAATGTCTTCGACTACTGCCCAACGCGCGATACTTTTTGGTGGACCCTTTGGTCGAGAATCGGCAGTCTCTCGAGACACTGTCTGCGGAGCATCCTAAGGTTAGCCATTGGACCGGTGCGCTCGGCAGGGAACCGGGACATCTCGACTTCTTCGTCCACGGAACCCAATCGAGCTTCCTGCATAGCGAATTCAGCGGTGACGGCACAAATACTCGGCGGATCGAGGTGCGCACACTCGACTCGTTCCTGGAAGACGGCGAACTGGCTCCACCGCAATTGATGAAGGCAGACGTGCAAGGATTCGAGTTGGACGTCCTTCGCGGCGCCACCGAGTGCCTCAGGAGCACTGAGCTCGTGATGCTTGAGGTTTCTTACCAGGCCATCTACGAAAATGCTCCCTTGGCTCACGAGGTGATCGCTGCCATGGGCCATTGGGGATTCCGAATTTTCGATGTCTGCACGTACGTCCAACGTTTGCGTGACGGGGCCCTGATGCAGTCCGACATTCTGTTTGCCCGGGACGGCTCTCAATTGTTCGCCGATCGGGCTTGGCGATGACAGCAGTTGTAAACAGCACATTCCAGCTGCCATACGGCATACGGCAGATTCGGAAGTAGAAGATGATCAATAGCTCCATTTCTTCACACGACCGTCTCCGCACCGACTTTTGTAAAGCGGATTCCTTGATGAGAGCCGCACGAATGGCCAAGCTGCTTCGCATTGGTCCGCGGAAGCTCATGACACGCTGGCTCGCGACGCGTGGCCCGAGTTGTGGAAAGCGTTGTAAGACCCGTTTGTTTTGGGGCGAAGATATGACGGTAGTGCTTCCCGATGCTCCGTCAGAGGCACTCTACACCTACGGGCTGTTCGATTCGGACGTCACCGAGATGGTGATACACGCGGTCACGGAAGGATCATGTGTGATCGATGCCGGGGCCCACTTGGGATATATCTCTCTGCTGGCTGCACGACTGGCCGGAGATACGGGACGTGTAGTCAGTATCGAACCGACACCCTCCACTTTCGCAGTTCTGAAGGACAACCTGGACGGTCACCCGAACATGCGGCCGATTCAGGCGGCGCTGGGAGAACAAAACGGCACCAGCATGCTGCAAGATTTCGGCGTCCGCTACGCTGCCTTCAATACGCTGGAAGCAGACGCGAGATTGCCCGGAGTGGGTCAAGAGGTCGCGGCCGATCAAGTCGAAGTCGAGGTCCTCACCGTGGATCACGTGGTGCAGGCCCATTCGCTCCGGCCGAATTTCATCAAGGTGGATACAGAAAACCATGAGGACAAGGTCGTTGCTGGAATGAAGGAAACCCTACATACGTACCGACCTTCTGTCCTCTTGGAGATGGGTTCACCGCAGGCATTGGAGGCGGCGACGGCTATTGTCAGGCATGGCTACACCCCCCATGTCCGTTTCTCGTTCGGCGAAATCGGTCCTTGGTCCGGTACGCTGGCGGACGTAAACGACCGCTTTAAGGATGTCCTGTTCACACCTCAGAGCCCGTGACACTTTGTCTCCAGACAATAACACTATCAGGAGAATCAAGTGAGGTCTGTTTTAGTGACCGGTAGCAGTGGTTTGATCGGATCCGAGGCCGTGAAGCACTATGACCGGGCGGGTTGTGAGGTACACGGCGTCGACAACAACATGCGCCGGGAGTTCTTTGGCCCCAAGGGTGACACCTTGTGGAACCTCGAACGGCTACGTGATACGACCGACCATTTCATACATCACGATATCGATATCCGTAACCGCGATGCGGTCTCTTCACTCTTCAAGAGTTGCGGGTTCGACCTGGTGGTGCACTGTGCCGCCCAGCCCTCGCACGACCGCGCAAAGGATATCCCCTTGGTTGACTTCGACGTGAATGCGGTCGGCACGGTAAACCTGCTGGAAGCCACGCGCCGCTTTTCCCCGGAGTCAGTGTTCATTCTCATGAGCACGAACAAAGTGTATGGAGACGTTCCCAATGAATATCCATTAGTCGAACAGGAAACTCGCTGGGAGTACGCGCGTCCCGAGGATCATGAAGGGATCACGGAGGAGTGTCGGATCGACCGCTGCTTGCATTCGCTGTTTGGTGCCTCCAAAGTTGCTGCCGACGTAATGACGCAGGAGTACGGACGTTACTTCGGTTTGAAGACGGGGGTCTTTCGCGGAGGCTGCCTGACGGGGCCCCATCATTCCGGCGTGGAACTCCACGGTTTTCTCAGCTACCTGGTCAAAGCTGCGGTGCGTGACGACGAATACACGATTTTCGGATACAAGGGCAAGCAGGTCCGAGATCAGATCCATAGTGCGGACGTGATCGCTGCATTTGAGGCGTTCGCTGCAAATCCACGACCGGGCGAGGTCTACAACCTCGGTGGCGGACGCGACAACAGCGCGTCGGTCTTGGAATGCCTTGCCATGCTTGAGGACCGACTGGGGCGTCCGATCCGCTACTGCTATTCGGACGAGAACCGCCGGGGAGACCATATCTGCTACATCTCCAATCTGCGGAAGATGAAGAGTCACTTTCCAGACTGGGGAATTGCCAGGAGTCTTGGCAGTATCATCGACGAGCTCATCGAGGCCGAACTCTCCGAGCAGAAAAGGGCCGCCGCATGAAACATGAACGCCTGAAAAGTACCGTCCGCCGTCTGCCCGGCTTCGAGAGTGTTTGGGGAGCTTTTCGACGCTGGCAGTTGCACGGCGACTACCGCAGGCGCCGCGAACACTACGCGGACCTGGCTCGCGAGCGCGGTCTGGTCTATCGCGAAGCCAGCGTGATCGACCAAATCCGGCAGCGGATGGTCGAGCGGGGCTACTCGACCACACTGCGGCAGCCGGGCCAAGTCCACACGTTCGCCTTCATTCCCAAGATCAGTTGGCATTCGATGCTGTACCCGGATCTTTATGAGCTCGGACCGGTAACCGAGTTCGATTACACGGCGCACGGCCATCGGCTGGAAGAATTCGGACGCTTCGACGATCAGGCGGTTCGCCGTCGCCGCCAAATGAACGACCTGGTGATGCCGGCGCTGCGCAAGGCGCACGCCGAGCGCCCGGTGGACTGGGTATTCGTATATGCCAGCGGTCTGGAAGTCCGGGTGGAGCTGATCCGGGCGATCGTCGAGGAGTTGGGGATTCCGGTCGTCAACATGTGCCTGGACGACAAGCAGTCCTGGACGGGGCCGCTGCTGGACGGCCAGCGGACCGGCCAGGTGGACATTGCCTCGGCTTTTGACGTTTCCTGGACCTCGGCCAGGGCAGCCTGTGGATGGTACCTCTGCGAAGGGGCACGACCGATCTACATGCCGGAGGGTTTCGACAAGAAGTTTTACCGACCGATGGCCGTCGACCAGGACATCCCCGTCAGTTTCATTGGGGGGGCCTATGGTTTTCGTCCGTCAGTGATCAGGGCTTTAGAGCGAAACAAGATACCGATCCAGGTCTTTGGTCCGGGCTGGAACACCCGATCCGTTTGGGGCAACGAACAGGTCATGATCGTCAACCGCAGCAGGATCAACCTGGGGATGGGCGGCATCGGCTATTCGGAGAGACTGACCAACGTCAAGACACGCGACTTTGAGATCCCCGGCACCGGAGGCGGCATCTACCTGACGACCTTTAATCCGGATTTGGCCCAGCACTTCGACATCGGCCGGGAAATCGTCTGTTACCATAGCCGCGAGGAGATTGTGGAGTTGATCCGATACTACCTGGCGCGTCCCGAAGAGGCTCGGGAAATCGCCCGACGAGGCCGGCAACGGTGCCTGGCCGAGCACCGTTGGTTGCACCGCTACCAGC
>JBDRTC010000755.1:0-2394 GCA_043824335.1 Planctomycetota bacterium
CGGGTGTCGGGGCATTGATCGACGAGCTTCGCCGCGTCGGGGAGCCGCTCCGGCGACATGCAGAGATCGAAGCTCATGCCCAGCTCGCCCAAGAGCCGGATGCCCTCGATGAACTGCTTTTCCGCCCAGAGTCCCGGCGTGTTCCCCGGCATGATATGGCGCACGCCCTTCACGTAGGGGCTGCCCTTGAAGCGCATGATGTACTCTCGAAAGCCCTCCTCGCCGGGCCGTCCTCCGATGACGCCGGCTGCGGTGGGGTTGTCGTCCCGCCCGCAGAGGTCGACGACGTACTCCGCCTCGGCCACCAGATAGTCGGGATCGACGGCGACCTCCATGTAAACCGTTTTCACCACGCCGAGGCCCTCGGTCGCCTCCAGGTAGTCCTTGGTCACGAAACTCCGGTTGAGATGCCCGGCCGATTTCAACCACCCGAGACGCAAGACGTCCAAATCCCAGAGGTGCTGGTGCGTGTCGACGATGGGGAGCGAAGCGTCATTCATCGAAGTCTCACCTTCCCCGGCCCCGGCAAGGGTCGTGCTCAAAAAACCGAACGACCCCAAGGCGAGCGTGGCCCGGGCCGTCTCTCGCGCGAACTGGCGGCGGTTGATGTTCATGGCTGTCTCTTTTTCGGGGGCAAGTTCGTAGGGTGCGTGAAACGCACCATTGACGATCAAGCGACATCTCCGGCCGATTCCGGTGCGTTTCACGCACCCTACTTTTCCTCCGTCACCACGGCGGAGACGAACGTGTGTTGTTGGTACATGCAGCGGAGGCCGTTGAAGGGGCCGGCGATGGGGCCCAGCTCGCCCCAGGCGTAGAAGCCAAAAATCGGCACGCCGCCCCGCTCGTTGACCACGGGCAGGATCGCCCCTTGGATCTCGCACTCGTCGCCCCGGCGGAACTCGCGGAGCCGCATCCCCCGGGCGCAGCAGTTGGAGAGGAGGGCCACCAGCGGCTTGGCGTCGCCGGCCTTTTGGAGTGATTCGGTGATTCCCTCCCGGGCGGCGTCGAGAATGGCCTTGGGGTCGTCGCCCCCTTTGAGGATCTTTACCTTCGTCCCTTCCAAAACGGCGGCCACGAACTTGAGACCCTTTTTCTCCTTATCCTCCTCCAACACCATCCGCAGGTAGACTTTGTCGTCGGAAACGATCACCCCGATCGGGTGCTGCCAGTCGCTGGTGAACTCTTCGTCGGGCGCCATGCCCCGGACCTGACGATAGACCTCGGTGGCCGGCTTGCCGTCGAGCTCGTAGACCCACTTGTCCTCGGCCTTCGTGACCGTGAACGTCTCCTCCGAAGGGGTGAACTCGTTCGTGTGGTTGGCGTGGACGGCGATCGGCCCTCCGATGCCCATGGCCACCACGTGGCCGGCGAGGGTTTCATCGTTAAGGAACTGCACGCCGCCCTTGTCGGTCTCGTAGTCGTTGGGCATGCAGTTGCCGCCGAAGAGCGTCATGTCCTCTCCGGCCGTCTCGACGATGCCGCGGATAAAGTCCTCCACGGAAACGCCCTCGGTCGTGTCGAACGAGAGATTCATTTCCGATAACGCCATCACGAGCTTGAGGTCCTCGACGCCGCTTAGGCCTTCGGCGATCGCCGTGCCCACCGCCTTGCGATCCTGAACCAGCTCGGCCTTGGCGACCTGGCAGGAAACCTCCTCGCCGCCGATCGCCAGGACGGCCACCGTGTTGGTCAGCTTGGTGCCCTCGTTCACGAGCGATCGGGCGCGGCAGCCGATCACGGGCATCGAGCCGGCCACGGTGCGGAGCGCCGGCAGCACGGCCTTTTCCTTTTCCGTGTCGGGCACTTCCTTGTCCTTGCCCTCGGCGTCCTTGACCGTTTTGGGAAAGTGCTCGTAGAAGATCAATCCCTTGGCCGGACCGCTGATTCCCTCGATGGCCTTCACCGCCGCGGCCGTGGCGGCCTTGGCCGGATCGTCGTCGGTCGCCGAGGCCACGGCAAAGGCGACCGGGCCCGATTGGGCCGCTGCCGGGTCCGTTTGGAGACCAGACTGCTCGCCGCCCGAGGGCGTGGTCACACTGGGAGGCGCGGCGACGGGCGACGGTCCCGGCGGCGACTGCTTCGGCGGACAACCGAGGAAGGTGCATCCCACCAGGATCGCAAGAACAACGGCCAATCTTGTTTTCACTGCTCAATCCTCCTGGGGACGTCCTGGAAGCGACCGCGTGGGTCTCGCTGCTCGACCCACCCTACAGCTACGGCTTTCGCCACCTCGACCTTGCGATCCTTCGCAGGATACCCGTGGGCCTAAGGCTCGTCAAGCTACGTAGGTTATGCTTCAGCATATCGCCCCGGCATCTGTTATGCTTCAGCATCTCGCCCCGGCATCTGTTATGCTTCAGCATATCGCCCCGGCATCTGTTATGCTTCAAG
>JBDRTC010000756.1:0-4428 GCA_043824335.1 Planctomycetota bacterium
CGGAAAGAATCTCCGTGCGCGGTGTTTTGTGTCGGCCGTGGCCGACGTGCTGGCGCTGGAGATCGACGATCGCAGGCCCGGGCCCGAGCCGCTTCGCATCACGCTTGGCCAGTGGCGGCCGGCGAAGGTGACCACCGGAAATCACGTGGCTGCGTGGGAGTTCGGAGACGACCCGGAACGCTTGCTGCTGGTGCAACGCTTCCGCGAGGCGGACTACCACTGCGCGTCGGCGGTGGCCGCCCGGGTTGTGGGAGGCGCGGCGACGATCGCCGGAGATAACGGAGGCTCTCGAACGCTGATCGTGCCCGCGGGGGCCGGCAAGACGCTTGTCCTTATTTCCAGCGCGGCCTCCTGGGAGCCGAACGCCAAGGTCGCGGACGCGGCCCTTAGACGCCTCGACGAAGCGGCCCGGCAGCCGCTGGACGAGCTGCACCGCGCCCACGTTCGCTGGTGGGCCGATTTCTGGTCTCGCAGTTTCGTGTACGTTACCAGCCGCGACGGGCTCGCGGATTTCATGGCATGCGTGCGCAATCTCCACCTGTACGTCATGGCCAGCACTTCGCGGGGGGCGCTGCCGTCGAAGTGGAACGGCCTGCTCTTCGCGACTGAAGGCGACGATCGGCGGTGGGGCTCGCAGTTCTGGGTGTGGACCACGGAAATGCTCTATTGGCCGCTCCACGCCGCCGACGCCGTCGATCTGACAGACCCCTTCTTCAACATGTACGTGCGGCAACTGCCCGATTGCCGGAAGGCGGCCCAACAGCGTTGGGGCGTCGAGGGGGCGTATTACCCCGAGACCACGCCGTTCGATGGGCCCGTGATTCTTCCGGACGACGTGGCCCAAGAGTTCCAGGACCTCTACTTGGGCCGCAAGAACAACACGGAACTCTCCGACCGCTCCCGGAAGCTGGGGCAGTTTGATTCGAGCCTGCACGTCTTCACGCGACAAGGCGAAATGGCCGCCGGGCGGTACACCTGGATCAGCCACGTCTGCTCCTCCGGCGCGGAACTGGCCGTCCACGCCTGGTGGCGTTACCGCTCGACGGGCGACAACGAGTGGCTTCGCACACACGCCTATCCGCTTCTGCAGGGCACCGCGGAGTTCTACCGCCATCTCGTCCGTAAAGGCGACGACGGGCGCTACCATCTCCATGGGACCAACGTCCACGAAGATTTTTGGGGCGCAAACGACGGCATCATGGACCTGGCGGCGATTCGGGGGACGGTGCCGCTGGCAATACGGGCCGCCGAGACCCTGGGCGTGGACGTTGAACTCCGCGCCGCGTGGCAGGATTTGTTGGACAACCTGGCTCCCTACCCAATGGGAAGCGACCCGCAATCGAAGGCCCTGACCGGCGGTGTCCTGGCGGACGACGTCTGGGCGGCCGGCCACCGCGGCGAGGTCGACGGCCAGCACAATCCCGAAGACGTCTGGCTCAACCCGGTCTTCCCGTTTGAAGATTGGACCCTCGAGACTCGCCAGCCGGCGGTGGACCGGATCGTGGAGAAGACGCTGGACCTGGCTCCCCGGCACGCTTTGGTCCTAAGCGGCAATTCGCTCAACACGGCGATCCGCACGCCCATTGCCGCGTCGAGAGCTGGACGCGGCGAAGAGCTGCCCGCGATCCTCGCATGCTACTACTCGGCTTTCTCTCCGCTTCCCAACGGACTGAGCCTGTTCGAGGGACCGAATGCCCAGTCTGCCGAGCATCTGGGGTTACTGAGCATGACCTTGCAGGAGGCGCTCTTGCAAAGCGTTTCTCCGCGTCCGGGAATGCCTGAGGTCTTGAACGTCTTCCCGTCCTGGCCCAACGAGTGGGCGGGCTCCTTTCGCTTGCTGGCACGCGGCGGGTTCCTGGTGACCTCGGTCCTCGAAGAGGGCGAGGTGGAGTTCGTCGAGATCGAGTCCCGATTGGGAGAGACCTGCCGACTGCGGAACCCCTGGAGCCAGCCCTGCGTTGTTGACGAGGTCGATGGGCCGGCGAGAGAGTTCTCGGGCGACGTCCTGATTTTCGACACAGTGCCGGGGCAAGCCTACCGAGTGCTCCGGCAGGGTGCGCCCGAGCCGGTGCCGCGTCGTATCGCGCCGCCTAGGGCCACGGAGCCGATCCAGTTCCGGTTCGAGCTGCAAAACGGGAAGACGGCTCAGGGAACGCTGGGAATAGCTCGATAGTCTCTCGACGAATCCTTAGCACCCGAGCATCTTGGCGGTGACCAGCCAGCGCAATTCGCCTTGGTCGAGGGCGGGCGGACCCTGAAAGTAGATGGCGGCGACGGCCCCCTTGGCAAATCGGATCCAGCCGTGCGCGTCGCCGATCAGCGCCGTGGCAAGCTGGCCGACGTCTGGGGCGTGCCCCACCCAGGCCACCTCGTCCCGCTCGCCCGCCGCCTCACGGGTCCATTCGAGCAATCCACCCAGATCGCTGCCGGGCACCAGTTCGCCGCGCGTGACGACCTTTGGGCTGCCGGGCGCCTCCTGGGCGACGATCTCGGCCGTCTGCCGGCATCGGACCAGGGGACTCGTGGCCACCATTTCCGGGGCAAACCCCCGCTCCACCAGTGCGCGAACCATTCGGGTGAACCGCTCGCGGCCCTCGTCGCTCAAGGGGCGGCGGCGGTCGTCCGGCCACTCGGGATCTCCATAGTGCCCGGCCCAGGCGTGTCGAATGATGTAGAGGATCATGAAGGCTGTATTCCTGTCCCCTGTCCCCTATCCCCTGTCCCCTGTCCCCTACCTCCACGTCATCATGCGGAACACGCCTTCGCGCTTGGCGATTCGTTCGGGCAATTCCAGCAGTTTCTCGCGGTAGACGCTTAGGGCGATGCCGGAGACGAAGATCAGGGCGCCGATGCCGGCCAGGAAAACGCCTACGACCCATTCTTGTTCGCGGTTTTGCCAGCCCAGCGAACCGACGAGAATCACGAGGTAAAGAGAGAACGTGGTTCCGCCGACCAGGGCCGTCGATTTGATCTGCCAACTGTATCCGGTCAGCAGCATCAAGACGGTGACGCTCAACAGCGCGATCTCATTGACCAGCGAGAGGCCGGCCGCGGGAAACCGGTAGTAGATCACCGCGGTCAACAGGGGGATCGCCGCCAAGAAGCTCCCCAGCCACAGCCCGAGGGTCACCATCTCGTCCTCCCCCTTGTCCTCTTCGCGGAACCGGCCGACGTAGCTGATTCCGATCATGAGGGTGCCCACGGCCACGCAGAAGATCTCCAGCTTCTGCCAGCCGCTTAGATCGAGCAGCACGTTGAGCGTCAGGAAGATCACGCCCACCAGCGCGATCGTGGTCGTGGCGTACAGCCGCCGCCAAGCGCTGCTGGGCACGAGACAGATCGCCGCCGCGCTGGCGATCGCCGTCAACACCAGGGCAAAGAGCGGCGCGAGGGTAGATTGGGCGAACTCGTTCGAGGGGGCCAGGCGGATCAATCCCTGCAAGAAGGCCGCCAGCAGGGCGACCGACAGGATCGCGTTCCCCGTCTTCAGCGCGGGAAGCCCCTTGCCCCGCGCCGCCATGACCTGTTCTCCCGTCCGCCGGTAGACGGCGACCTGCTCGACTCCCAGAGCCCGGGCGATCGCGAGGAATCCCACTCCCAACGCCGCGTACATCATCGTGTGGTACGGGCCCGGGACATCGAAATACCCGAGCAGTTGCCACAAAGCGCCGCACGCGGCCAGCGTGGCGAGGTAGGCGTTGGCGCTTCGGCGCCGGAAGATCGTGGCCAGCGTGTAAAACACGGCGGCCTCGGCGAACACCAAGCCCAGGAGCAGGTTTTCCGTCTGGCCTTGTACCGGGTGCGCCAGCGACCGGAACGTCTCCTGGGAGGCGGCCACGATGTGGACCAGGATCACCGCCGTGGTTGTCTGGGCGACCCAGTGCAGGGGGCGCTCGGGAGTGTGCCCTCGCCAGAGTCGCGAGGCGATCAGGTAGGCAAGCGGAATCAGCATCAGGATCGGCGCCTGCCGGGCCCAGTCCTCCAGCCCCCATATCCGCAGTAGACCCGCCGCGGCGACCACGAGTCCGGCCGCGCTGAGGAAGAAGTAGGCGGCCGACCATTTTGGGGCCGTGCGCCGGTACAGGTACGCGGCGGCCCGATTGCACGCGGCCACCAGCAGCATCACGAGCACGAAACCCCAGCCCGTGTCGTAATCCCACCCGTGCTCTTTGCCCATTTCGATCGCCAGGGGGCTGGTGGCGCGGATGTGCAGGCCCGTGCCGATCAGGACCGGCACGACGCTCAAAGCCATCGCCAGGGGAGGAACGACGCGGCTGAGTCGCTCGTTGGCTCGCGCGACGTACGACTCGACGGCGATGGCCCCCATGGCCGTCAGCGCCAGGATTGCGATTAGCCCCTCCCCTTGCAGGTTCGTTCCCACCCAGGTGATTTCCGTCATCAGGAAGCAAAAGGCCGCCACAAAGGTGT
>JBDRTC010000757.1:0-4089 GCA_043824335.1 Planctomycetota bacterium
GTCGCCGCCGCCCGCCGGTCAACGGCCTCGAATTCTTGGGAAAGTCCAGAAAGCGGGACTCCAGCCTAATGTGGGCCGCGGCTCAGCCCCGTTACGCGAAGAGGTCCGCGACCGGCACTCGAAACCCGGGGACGAGCTCGCCCCCATCGAGTGTGTCGGAATCGGACAACACGGTGATCTCGCGGCGGTTGTGATGGACGGCGACCGTGCGGGTCTTGGGATCGACGACCCAAACGGCCCGGCAGCCGGCATCGAGCCAATCTTGAACCTTCGCCAGCACGTCGCCGGCCGGATCGCCCGGCGATAGGACTTCGACGGCCAGATCGGGGGCGCCCGGAAAGAACCCCACCGGCTCCGTCTGGGGCATTCTATCTATTGCCACGTAGGCAACGTCGGGCGCGCGGACGGTATCGGGATTGTGGCCGATTTGGAAGCCCGTCTCCGCGCTCAGAACGGCTCCCAGCCCTCGCTCCTGGACGTAATTCCGAAGCATCGCCGCCACCGCACAGGCGATGCGGCCGTGGCGGAAACCAGCGGGCGTCATCCTAATCAGCTCTCCCCGCACCAACTCACAACGCCCCAGCCCGCTGGCCTGGAACAGTTCTACCGCGGTCGTAATGTGCTGCGTGGTCGCCATATTTGAAGGATATCGGGCAGCCGATCGCATGTCAACGATTCGGTGCCCGAGGGGCGGACGATCAAGCGGAAGGTCAACGGAATCTCATAAAGCCGCGACCGCCGGGCACCGTTGGCTTCTTGCCAGCCAGTGCCATATGGCATAGTATCTTAAATATGGAATATGGAGAGTTGGCGAAAACGTGGCGCCCGGGGGCCTTGTCACCAACAGAGGTCGATGTTTGAAGTCTGACCCCATGACCATCATCACCCCAGAGTAATTGCAAGCCGGAATCGAATCCATGACCGAAACGCAAGCGACTGCCGAGGTTTTCTTGACCGCGTTACGAGCGCTTCCCAAGAAGGAACGCGACGCCGTGCTGGCCAGAATCGCTGACGACGAGGATCTCCGAGAAGATTTGCTCGATCTGGCCCTGATTGCCCAAAGACGCGATGAATCGTCGCGACCGTTCCGCCAGTATCTCGCGGAGAAGGGCAAGTGAGCACGTCGGGGAAGTACGAAATCCGCATCAAGGCGTCGGCTGAACGAGAGATGGATTCTCTGAGCACAGGCGTCTTGGCACGACTCTCCAAAGCGATTCTGGGGCTGGAATCCTCACCACGACCTGCCAAGTGCAAGAAACTCCGGGGCCGCCACGAGTATCGGCTACGGGTAGGAGCGTATCGGATCCTCTACACTATCGACGACACCACCCGAATTGTGGAGATTGTTGCCGTCCGGCATCGCAGAGATGCTTACCGCTGAAGAATGTGTGCCGGTTCGCCGGGTCGTGCGCCGCATTGACCCTTTTCCGTCAGACTTTTTCCACCACCAACCGGCACTCGGGCAGCGAGGCCAGGAAGAGCTTGCCGTAGGGCTTGGTCCGCACGCGCGGATCGAGGATGACCACCATGCCGGTGTCTTCCTGGCTGCGGATCAGCCGGCCGAAGCCCTGCTTGAGCTTGAGGATGGCCTCGGGAAGCTGGTAGTCGCGGAATGGGTTGCCGCCCAGAGCGCGGATCGCTTCCAATCGGGCCTCGATGAGCGGGCGGTCGGGAACGCTGAAAGGGAGCCGGGCGATGATCACGTTCTTGAGCGCGTCGCCCGGCACGTCGACCCCCTGCCAGAAACTGTCGGCGCCGAAGAGCACGGCCCGGGGATTCGCCTTGAACCGTTCGAGCATCTGGCTTCGCGGCAGCCCGTCGGCCTGGCTGTAAAGCGCCAGGTTCTGCTCGGCCAGCCACGGCACGATGCCTTCGGCCACCCGCCGCATCATCTGGTAGCTGGTAAAAAGCACGAAGGCCCGGCCGTCGGTTTGGCCCACGTATCGGCGGATCATTTCCACAACGCGCCGCTCATACGCCTGCGCTTCCCCGCCGGGATCGGGCATGCCGTCGAGGAGGATCAATCGGGCCTGCCGCGGATAGTCGAACGGGCTTCCCAGGCAAAGGGATTCCGCCTGGGTGAGTCCGATCCGCGACTTGAAGAAATCGAACGATCCGCTGCCCGTGGCCAGCGTGGCGCTGGTCGTTACCACGGTGGGCACCTTGTCGAACAAGTGCTCCCGCAACAGCGGCCCCACGTCGATCGGCGCGGCCGCCAGGGTCACGCGCCGCCGGTTCCTCCGCCAGTAGGCCTCGATCCAATAGACCGACTCCTCCAAACGGTGCGAGCACCAGTCTTCGACCGTCTCGGCCAGCCCTTCGAGCCGGTCCCGCGCGGCGACGAAGTCCTGCCGCTCTTCGGGCTTGTCGAACTCGCCGGCGTGCTGGTTAACGCGGGAGGCGAGTTTTGCCAGGCCCTCGCTCAACGAATTGGGAACAATCCGCGGCTTGCGGACCCGCCCGTTGCCGCGCTCTTGCCCCGCGAGCCAATCGTGGACCGCCCGAAAGAAATCGTCGGCCCGGTGCCGGCATTCCATCACGAGTTGCTGGGCGTTTCCGAACCCGTGGTAGACGAGAAGCCCGCGGTTCGTGCGGTCGTTGTACAGCCGGTTGAGCACGTACTCCACCTGCCCGCTGGTGACGCTCAGGCCCAAGTGGTCGCCGGCGACCGCTTCCATGTTGTGGGCTTCGTCGAACACGACCACCTTGTACTCGGGCAGGATCCTCCAGCCTCCCTGCCGAAGCGCCAGGTCCCTGAACAGCAGGGCGTGATTGACAACCAACACCTGGGCGTGGGCGATCCGGCGCCGGGCCCGCTGGTAAAAGCACTCCTTGTGGCGAGGGCACTTCCGGCCCATGCAATTGCCGTGTTCACTGGCCACCTCGTCCCAGACCTGGGGCAGGGGCCGGAACTCGAGGTCGGAAAGCGAGCCGTCGGCGGTCTTCTTCGACCACGAGCCGATGCGGCGGAGCTGGTCGTACTCCTCGTCCTGGGAAAACAGGCTTGCGGCCCGTCTTATGGCGTTTTCCAGCCGCCTCAAGCTCACGTAGTTCCCCCGGCCCTTGACCAAAACGGCGGTGAACTCCTGGGGCATGACGGCGGCCAGAAACGGCAAATCCTTCCCGATCAACTGCTCCTGAAGGCTGATCGTGTGCGTGGAAATCACCACGCGGGGTATGGCGTTCTCTTCCGCTTCGCCCCGCGCCGTGGCCAGGATGGCCGGAACCAGGTAGGCAAAACTCTTTCCCACCCCGGTGCCGGCCTCGACGATCAGGTGCCGCGCGTGGCGGATCGCCTCGTCGACCGCCTCGGCCATGGCCAGTTGCTGCGGCCGATGCTCGTAGCCGGGCATCCGCTTGGCGATCCGCCCTTGGGGGCCCAGGATTTCAGCAGGCGACGACATCGGGGGGGGGCCGGGTAGGGATTTCATTTGCCGTTCGACATCAGCCTACCACTTTCAGGCTGCACGAGACAGGTGCCGAGGGTTCCGCTCACGGGGCGTGGCAAGCCATGCTCAAGAACCCTTCTGTGGCGGGGGAATGTAAGAGGGGCGACTCAGCCGGAGCAGGCCCGGAATTTCCTTTACCTTCCCCATCTCTTGCAGTACGCTTTAAGGTTGGTCCCGCCTCTAGCTCATATCCCCACCAGAGCAGGTGCTGTGATGCTTTTCTCTAGTCGTTTTGCCCCACGTTTTTCCACGGCGACGGTCCTCGTGGCGCTGGCGGTGCTCTGGCTTCCGGCGACCGTCCGAGGACAAGAGGCGGCAGCCGCCCCCGCCGCTGAGAGCCCGGCGCCCGAAAGTCCGCCGGCCGAAGCCACGCCCCCGGCAACTCCACCGGCAGAGACTCCGGCCCCAGCAACTCCACCCGCAGAAGCCACACCCCCGGCAACTCCGCCTCCGGCGGCCGCACCGGCAGAAGCTATGTCTCCGGCCACACCACCCGCAGAGGCCACGCCGCCAGCCGCTCCACCGGCAGAAACTCCGCCCGCCGCGACTCCACCGGCAGAGACTCCGGCCCCGGCCACACCACCCGCAGAGGCTACACCCCCAGCCACACCACCGGCGGCAACTCCGCCTCCGGCGGCCG
>JBDRTC010000758.1:0-2702 GCA_043824335.1 Planctomycetota bacterium
GGCGAGGGCTGTCAATTACACGTGGCCGCCCCGTGACCCCCTCGCAATAGGGACCTGCGGTCGCGGCCGGAATGGCTGTGCCGCGGCGGCAGATTCCGGCATCGGCTCTCAGTTTGCTCCCGCCGAAACGGTTTCGCCCCCATTCCTGGTCGACATGGCTTGCCAGACTCTCCGCTCGATGGTCTCGCTGAACGAACGGGCTGAACCGTCCATCAAGAGGGCGTTGACCACGCCGGGATGATAGCTGCGGGAGGTGACGGCGGCAAACGTGGGCACGTCGGGCGGTAGGCCTTCCTGGTGATTCGTCCAATTCACGTCGTACACGACTCCGCCCTGGCTGCACAAGACTTCGGTGTTGGGAGTGAACGTGCTGGTGAATCCCGTCTGATGGGAGCGACCCTCGCTCCACTCCGTATGGCCCGTGTTCTGTTTGAACTCACTGAACCCGAGTCCACACACCTGCCCTGGATCGGTGGGCATCGGCAGCACCGCGGGATTCCTCAGGTTCCGGAAATACGGTTCGTAGCCCTTGACTTCGGAAAAGGCAAGCGTTGAGCTCATGCCGTCGCGGAAATCGGCCGGTTTCAGCCGGTCGAACGGGTGGAAGGCACCGTCACCGCCCTGCTTGGTTATCGGGTCGTAAACGAACCAGGTTCCCACGTTGTAGCCGTAGTTGAGCGGGTAGTGCTTGGGAGTCCCATCGCTCTCGAGTCGCACTCTGTCGTTGATCTCGCTCGGACACAGATAGGTCGGTATCCGATGCGCGCTGAGCCTGGTTCCGTCAATGTAGATCTCCGTACACCCCTTCGAGAGGTCGACCTCCTCGTACATTCTGCCCAATTCCAGGTAGGGTAACAGCGGCACCTGGGCCGACCAGTTGCCGGCCGTGCCCGGGATCCCTTCGTAACTTGAAGGGTAGACGCCCCATGTGTTCTCGAAGTTGTGCATCGCCAGGCCGATCTGTTTCAGGTTGTTCCGGCAATGCATTCGGCGGGCTGCTTCCCGAGCGGCTTGCACTGCGGGCAGCAACAGCGCGATCAGAATCCCAATGACCGCGATGACTACAAGCAGCTCGACGAGCGTAAAACCAGTGCATACTCTGCGGAAGGGACTCCGGGCGGCAACTTTCATGGTGCGATCCTTTCACGGCAGGCGGGATGGTGGGAGTGTGGAGGTTCGTGTCCCAACTCCAGGTTGTGAACGCATCGGAATGAAAACCGGAACAGTAAGTATTATAGACCGCCCAGACTATCGATTCCATGGGCCGTCCCATCAATACTGGAAAGCTCCGTTCTGCCGTTCGGGGGGCCCTGGCCACCGCCGCACGCGTTTGGATACAATCATCCCCAAGGCGCAGTCCCTGTGGCTGGCGATGTGTTAGAACTGGACTTTTTCAACGGGCGGTTAGAAGCCTACTTAGACCGCGAGATGACAGGATTCGCCCATGCAACACGATAAGAGCCGAGCCGCCTTTGCCAGAGCCAAGCAACTCATGCCGGGGGGCGTGAACAGCCCGGCCCGGGCGTTCGGGGCCGTGGGGGGAGAGCCGGTCTTCTTCGAGCGAGGCGACGGGGCCTATTTGTTCGACATCGACGGCAACCGCTACATCGACTACGTCGGCTCCTGGGGTCCGATGATCCTCGGCCACGCCCATCCGCAAGTGACCCAGGCCCTGGAAGCGGCCATCCGGCGCGGAACCAGTTTTGGCGCCCCCACCGAGGCGGAAAGCGAGCTGGCCGAGCTGGTCATCGCGGCGGTCGCCTCGGTCGAGAAGGTTCGGCTGGTGAACTCCGGCACCGAGGCCACGATGAGCGCCATCCGGCTCGCCCGGGGATACACGGGCCGCGAAAGGATCGTCAAGTTCGCCGGCAACTACCACGGGCACGTCGACAGCCTTTTGGTGGCCGCGGGCAGCTCGGCCGCCACGTTGGCCGTGCCCAACTCGCCCGGCGTCACCGAGGGAACCGCTCGGGACACGCTCGTGCTCAAGTACAACGATCCCGAGGGCCTGGAAGCGGCCTTCGAGGAGCATGGCGATCGGATTGCCGCCGTGATCGTCGAGCCGGTCGTGGGGAACATGGGCTGCGTCGAGGCGTCGGCCGCATTTCGAGAGGCCCTGGCCGAGCTGACCTCGAAGCACGGCGCGCTGTTGATCTTCGACGAAGTGATGACCGGATTCCGCGTCGCCTACGGCGGGGCCCAGGAACTCTTTGGGATGCGGCCCGACTTGACCACGTTTGGCAAGATCATCGGGGGCGGACTGCCCGTCGGCGTGTACGGCGGCCGGGCCCAGATCATGGACCACGTGCTCCCGGCCGGAAAAGTCTTCCAGGCCGGCACCCTGAGCGGGAACCCACTGGCCACCGCGGCCGGAATCGCCACCCTGAAGATCCTCCGCGACACCAATCCGTACGAGCGGCTTGAGCAACTGTCGGCCAAGCTGGCCGCCGGCTTGGAGAAAGCGGCGGTCCGAGCCGGCATTCCCTTCTCGATCGGCCGGGTGGGCGCGATGATGACCCTCTTTTTCAACCCGGATCCGGTCACCGACTGGGACGTTGCCGCCCGGTCCGATACGGCCCGTTTTGGCAAGTATTTCTGGGGGCTTCTCGATCGCAGTGTTTACATGCCCTGCAGCCAGTTCGAGGCCCTCTTTCTCTCCACGGCCCACAGTGAGGAGGACGTGGAAACGACCATCGCGGCGG
>JBDRTC010000759.1:0-2117 GCA_043824335.1 Planctomycetota bacterium
GCCCGTGGGGAACAAGCTCTTCGGGACCTGTTCGTCCTTTCGCGACGACACCGCGGATAATTGGCATGGCGTGGTGTCCGGAAATTCAGTGCGCCGTGCAAAGGCGCGAGTCTTCAGTGGGAGCGAAACCCACCCGGCAACTATCGCTCCAGCCGGTAGCAACCGGAGCGGCTGAGGAGGTGACGAATCGGCCGAAGCCTTTGGTGTAAAGGCCCCGCTTGGCGGGGTTAGCGAGTCCGCAGGCCGCAACACGCGTGAACGCCGAGCAGGCCTCGAAAAGGACATGAAGCGGGGGCCGACCGGCCTGAATTTCCGGGAAGGCTGCCACCGCCGGGAGACGCGAGCGACGAGGCCCGGCGACCCCGCCGGGGTAATGGCGGCGGCATGCGGACAGGAGGAGACTCGACGCAACACGGGAGATCCCGGCTGGTGGCGCCGCGAGAGCGGGGCCAACCGGATGCCCGCGAGGGTGAGGCCGGGCCGGTCGGGAAGTCGGAGAGGCCCATAGTACCGTGGAAGCCCGCGAAAGCGGAGGGAGGGAAGGGGCCTCGGTTCAAGAGAACGCAAGAAGCGGCCCAGAGTCAGGAGATTGGCGTGAGCCTTACAACTCCGGAGACGGTTCGGAAGCTGCAAGAAGCGTTACATGCGAAAGCGAAGGCGGAACCCGGCTATCGGTTCTATCGCCTGTACGACAAGATGTACCGTCCGGACATTCTGACCCACGCCTACCGATGCGCCAGGTCGAACGGCGGCGCGGCGGGGGCGGACGGTCAGACGGTCGAGGACATCGAGGCATACGGCGTGGAACGGTGGCTGGGGGGAACTGGTGCAAGAACTGCGGACGAAGGCGTATGAGCCCCAAGCGGTCCGGCGGGTGTGGATTCCGAAGCCCGACGGGAAGCAAAGGCCGCTGGGGATACCGACGGTGAAAGATCGAGTGGTCCAGACGGCGGCGGCGCTGGTCATAGAGCCGATATTCGAGGCCGACCTGATGCCGGAGCAGTACGCCTACCGGAGCGGGCGGGGAGCGCTGGAAGCGGTGAAGCAGGTCCGTGCGCTCCTGAAGACCGGGCATAGGGATGTGGTAGACGCGGACTTGAGCGGGTATTTCGACAGCATCCCGCACGTCGAGCTGATGAAATCGGTGGCCCGTCGCATCGTAGACCGGCACGTGTTGAGACTGGTCAAGATGTGGCTGACGATGCCGGTGGAAGAGACCGACGAGCGGGGACGCATGCGGCGAACGACCCGAGCGCGAGACGAGAAGCGCGGCACGCCGCAAGGCGCGCCCATCAGTCCGCTGCTGTCGAATCTCTACATGCGCCGGTTCGTCTTAGGCTGGAAGGTGTTGGGCCACGAGCGGTCACTCGACGCGCACATCGTCAACTATGCCGACGACTTCGTCATCTGCTGCCGAGGGAAGGGCGAAGAGGCCCTCCGTTGCATGCGGGGGATGATGGCGCGGCTGAAACTGACGGTGAACGAGACAAAGACAAGGCTGTGTCGAGCGCCGGAGGAGCCTTTCGACTTCCTGGGGTACACCCTCGGGTGGTGCTACAGTTGGCGGACGGGTCGCCGATACATCGGCCCGCGCCCGTCACGCAAGCGGATAGGTCGTCTGTATGAGGCCATCCATGCGGCAACCACCCGGAGGACGGCGCGTCAGGATGTCGCGGCCAAGGTGAAAGAACTCAACCGAATGCTCATCGGATGGAGCAACTACTTTTGCCTGGGACCGGTCAGCAAAGCCTATCGGGCCGTGGACGCCCACGCCCGTAAGAGGCTGCGTCAGTGGTTGTGCAACAAGCACAAGCGGCGCGGGCAGGGATTCCGGCGCTATCCCGACAAACACCTGTACGATGCGCTGGGCCTGGCTCGGCTGACGGGCCGGACGCACGACTTGCCGTGGGCGAAGGCATGAACTCTTGTCCGAGAGCCGGATGCGGGAAATCCGCACGTCCGGTTCGATGAGCGGGACACTGGAAACGGAGCATGGTGGAGCTAGTGAGGCACCGGCAAACGAAAGGGCCGGCAACAGATAGGCTCCGTCTACACCACCGCGCCAGGTCCCGACTCTACTCCGCGGCGCAATCTGATGCGTAGGCGGCGATTAAGGT
>JBDRTC010000760.1:0-5326 GCA_043824335.1 Planctomycetota bacterium
CGGAACTCTGCGCCGAGCTGTTTCGCCGCAGTAACGTCGAGGGGATTGTGATTTCGGCGGTCAACTTCGGCGACGAGCAGGCCGCCGCGTGGACGGTGCGTCGCGCCGGGCTCGACGTGCCCGTGCTCATCGTCGGCTGCCAGGAGGAGGAGACGCTCACGCCGAAGACCCGGCGCCGCGACGCCTTCTGCGGCCTGCTCTCGATCGGGGAAGCCCTGCGGCAGATCGGGGCCAGGTACAGCGTGGCCCAGCGGCCGATTTGTTTCCCCACGGATGAGTCGTTCGCCGCGAGCTTCGATTGGTTCGTCCGCGTGTGCCGGGTGGTCGGCGGGGTCCGCAACGCCCGATACGGCCAAGTGGGCGCCCGGCCCGACGCCTTCTGGACCTGCCGCTTCGATGAAAAACAGCTACAGCGGCTCGGCGTGACCACCGTGGTGATCGATCTCTCCGAAGTCTTCGCCGGCGCCGGCGCGCTCGGCGACGAGGACCCCGACGTCCAAGACATCCTCCGAGAGATCAACGAATATGCAGACACCTCGGCCGTGGAAGCCACGAGCCTTCTGAAGAGCGCCAAGCTGGAGCTGTTCCTGCGGCGGTGGCGCGACCAGAACGGGCTGGACGCGATGGCCATCCAGTGCTGGACCTCGATCCAGGCCAACTACGGCGTGTGCAGTTGCACGACGATGAGCCGCCTGGGCGACGAAGGCGTGCCGTGCGCCTGCGAAGTGGATATCCTGGGCACCCTCTCGATGCACGCCGCCATGCTGGCCAGCGGATCGCCCGCCGGGCTGGCCGATTGGAACAACCTCCACAACGAGGACGACGAGCTGGCCAACGTGTGGCACTGCGGCGTGTTTCCCAAGTCGCTGGCCAAGACAAAGCCCAAGCTCGGCGTGCAGGAGATTATCGCCTCGAGCGGGGCGGCCGGCTACGAGGACTCGCAGGGCACGGTCGAGTTCGTGATGAAGCCCTCGCCGCTGACGCTCTGCCGCGTGACGCAGGACTGCGAGGGCGCGTGGAAAGCGGTCGTCGCCGAGGGGCACATCGAGGACAACCCGGCCGAGACCTTCGGCGCCTACGGCTGGTGCCGGATCGCCAACCTCCAGCGGCTCTATCGCGACGTGCTTCTGCGCCACTTCCCGCACCACGTGGCGATTACCGAGTCGCACGTGGGGAACGTCCTCTGGGAAGCCCTGGGGAACTACCTCGGGATGGAGACGTTCCACGCCACGCAGGAAACACCGGGGCTCTACACGCCCCGCTTGCCGTTTTGAGCTTGCAGCTGCGGACCGAGGTTCCGAGAAACGAAGACACAATCCGCGGAAAGGATGGTTAGAACGAGTTCTGCCAGACCCCCTTAATCGAAATGTGATACGGAACGAGCGTCGTCACGGACGCTTGGACGCTTTGTGTCCCCATGATCCTCCGAAGGGTCGCTATCCAACCCGGCTTCCCCGAATGCCCATCTCGTGTGTATTCTCTCGCTCTTGCGCGGTTCATCTTGCTTCCGACGGGCCGATGATGTTACACTCTCGCCGATTTCGCTCAGAATGAGGATTTCGGACTGGCGGGGATGATCTCTGCCGCCTTTGCCGTTCCGTTACGCGACAAGGAGGTCGCCGGTGCTGTCGAACTGGCCGATTCGTGTCAAGTTTCTCGTCGGGCTGGGGCTCTTGCTGCTGTTGGTGGTCATCCTCTCCGGCAGCGGCCTCTACACCACCTATGCTTATCGCAGCCTGGTTAGGGTGCTGGAGCAGAGGGCCGACGAGTTGCCTCTGGCCGCCGAGCTGAGCCGGCAAGTGGCCGACCTGCGCTTCACGCTCAGCCTCTTCCGTGGCCTTCGGGAGCAGCAGTTTCCCGACGCGGATGCCGCCGAAGCGTCTCCCCGTGTGCTCACGGTCCGCGATCAGTTCCGCACCGAGCTGGATCGGATCGAGGAGACGTTGTCGAAATACCGCGCCCAGTTGGAGGAGAAGGTCCGCGACGGTCCGCGGATCGCCGACAACCGGCGCGAGTGGGAAACCGTCGACAAGATCGAAACCGCCTTGCTCCGAGTCCGGGAAGCGAACCGCGACGAAGACTGGGTGCTCGACGACGTCGGCAAGGTCGACGAGCTGAAGGCCGAAGTGGAGCACTTGCGGGAGCTTTCCGCCGAGCTTCCCCGCTACTTTTACCGGAACCTCCGCGGCTTTCGGACCGAGGTCCGCAGCCAATACCGCGTTTTCATCGTGGGCACGTCGATCACGGGCGTGACGGCGGGGCTGATTCTCGTGCTGTTCGTACGGCTTTTCTACAAGTGGGTGTTCCGGCCGCTTCAGGTGCTCATCGACGGATCGCGCCGGGTGGCCGCCGGCCGGTTCAGCTACCGGATCCACCTCGATACCGACGACGAGATGGCCGAGCTGGCCGAGGCGATGAACGCGATGACCGCCCGGTTTCAGGCGATCCGCGACGACCTCGATCGCCAGGTCCGCGAGCGAACCAAGCAGGTGGTTCGCAACGAGCAACTGGCCAGCGTGGGCTTCCTGGCCGCCGGCGTGGCCCATGAAATCAACAACCCGCTGGCTTCGATCGCCATGTCGGCCGAGTCGCTCGAGGGCCGCGTCCGCGAGCTGCTCCGCGACGACGACCCGGAGCACGCCGTCATCGGCAACTACCTCCAAATGATCCAGACCGAGGCATTCCGCTGCAAGGAGATCACCGAGAAGCTCTTGGATTTCTCCCGCATGGGGCAGACCCAACGCCAAAATACCGAGCTGAGCGAGCTGATCCAAGGCGTGATCGAGATGGTCGGTCATTTGGGCAAGTACCAGAAACGACACGTCGAGTTTCACGCCGCGGGGCCGATCGTCGCGCCGGTCAATCCCCAGGAGATGAAGCAGGTCGTGCTCAACCTGCTCACCAACGCCCTGGATAGCCTCGACGACGGCGGCACGGTCGAGGTCCGGCTTGCCGAGCATCTTAACCAAGAAGGCTTCGTCGAGCTGACCTTCGTCGACGACGGCTGCGGCATGGAGCCTCACGTTTTGGAGCACGTGTTCGAGCCGTTTTTTACCCGACGCACAGTAGGACAGGGGACCGGGTTGGGGCTCTCGATCACCCATCGAATCGTCTCCGACCACGGCGGGGAGATTCATGCCGAGAGCCCGGGGCCGGGCCGGGGTTCGACCTTCCAGGTGCGACTGCCGATAACCGAGGAGCAGAAGGAGACTGAAAATCAGTACCGAGCCGCGAAATCGACTCAAGCTGCTGTTTGCTGACGACGAGAGGTCGCTCCAGGAGGTGATGCGACTGGAGTTGCCCCGCATGGGACACGAGGTCACCGTCTGCCCCGACGGGCCGACGGCCGTCGCCGCGCTGGAGCGAAACACCTACGACTGCATTCTCGTCGACCTCGACATGCCCGGGCGGGGCGGCCTCGACGTGATTGCCAGGGCCAAGAAGCTCTCGCCCGACACCGAGGCGATCGTGCTCACCGGCAAGTCGTCGCTGGAAACGGCCATCGAGGCGCTCCGCTACGGGACCTTCGACTACCTGACCAAGCCCTGCAAGCTGGTCGAGCTCGAGTCGGTCCTCGCCCGCGTGGCCGAGAAACGCGAACTGACCAACAAGTACCGGGCCTTGAAGCAGCGGCTCCACCGGATCGAAGGGACGCCCGACCTGGTGGGAACGTCGCCCGGGATGATGAACGTCCGCAGCATGATCTCCAAGGTCGCCCCCAGCGACTCCACCGTGCTGATTCTCGGCGAGACCGGAACGGGCAAGGAGCTGGTCGCCCGGGCCCTGCACGACCAAAGCCTCCGGGCCCAGATGCCCTTTGTGGCCGTCAACTCGAGCGCGCTTCCCGAAAACCTGATCGAGAGCGAGCTGTTCGGGCATCGCAAGGGGAGCTTTACCGGGGCCGAGGAGCACCGGGCGGGCCTGTTCGAGGTGGCCGGCGGCGGGACCCTCTTCTTGGACGAGATCGGCGAGCTGCCCAAGGCGATGCAGGCGAAGCTCTTGCGGTTCCTGGAAAGCGGCGAGATCCGCCGCGTGGGCGAAAACGAATCGTTCTGCTGCGACGTGCGTGTGATCTGCGCCACGCATCGGCAACTCGATGAGATGGTTGTGGAAGACGAGTTCCGCGAGGACTTGTGGTTTCGGGTCAACACGTTTGAAATCCTCTTGCCGCCCTTGCGGGAGAGGAGCGAGGACCTGCCCGAGCTGGCCCGGCACCTCGCCGCCCGCTTCCGCACGAACCTCCCGCCCGGCCAGGATGTGTTCACCGACGAAGTTCTTGCCGAGTTGGCCGCGCATTCGTGGCCGGGAAACGTGCGCGAGCTGGCCAACGTGATCGAGCACGCGATGATCCTCTGCGACAGGCTCCCCATCTCGACCGAGCACTTGCCCCGCCGGTTCACGTCGCGGCCGATACGCCGCGTGAGGCCCAACTTCTCCGGGCGGACACTCCGCCAGATCGAAATGGACGCGATCCACGACGCCCTGGACCGCCACGGCGGCAACAAGCCCAAGGCCGCCGAAGAGCTGGGCATCAGCCTGAAGACGCTCTACAACAAGCTCAACCAGGCCGCCTCGCTGGAGAAGTCGGCCTGACCGCGGCTTCAAAAGGCGGGTCCCATGGCGCTTGGCACACGTCTTATATGGCTTGCTTTGTTGCTTGTGGATGCTCCAAGAGATTGACGCTCCCACCCGACGAATCGGCCTTTTGGTCAACGGAACCCGATTTTTCCGGGTTAGGGGCCCCCCTCGGGGTTTTGGTCAACAGAATCGGATTTTTCCAGGTTGGGGTCCCCCTGTGGCGTTTTGATCAACGGGATCCCGTTTTTCCAATATGGGGTCCCCAACGGCCGCCCCCTTCGGGTCTTCCACTCCACCAGCGTCAAACCGCACCCCTCTTCCCCGCTCATACCTGAGCCTCCCACACAACGGCACATCCCACGGAGCATTTTACCCCACCCGTCGCACCCGCTTCCAGACGAGAAATTGGCCACTTGGTAGAGGTGAGGGGTGAGGGACGAGGCGTAAGGGGTGAGGGTTCAGGTCGCGACGAGCCTTCGTCGGATGCGTTCGGCGATCTGACTGGCCGTCGCTTCGGGCACCTTGGTCGAGTGCTTGCCGTTGCGGCGAATCCAGTACCGTTCTGCAACTGGCTGTCGGACAAGTTCGATGCGATACGTCGGCCCGCCGCGTTTTCTCAGGCTGATGCGGATGGCGGCGGCAATTCGGGGCATGTTCTTGACCCTCCGGCAGTCAGAACTGCTTAGCAGGTCTTATGTTTCGGAAATTCGTCATGAAAACACTCGCCGTCGGGAACAAGCCCACGGGC
>JBDRTC010000761.1:0-2689 GCA_043824335.1 Planctomycetota bacterium
CCGAGGCGGAACGGCAGGTCGTCGTGCTCCCCGACCCGCCGCCGCGAAGACCGCCCGAACCGGACCTGCCCGAGGGCGACTGGGTCTACGTGAGCGACCTCCCCTGGGAGACGGCCAAATCGGGCTGGACGCCCAATCAGGACGGCCTTCCGCGGGTGAATAAGGACGTCCAAGGCAACCCCTTGCGTCTCGGCGCCCGGCGGCATCGAAAGGGCATCGGCACGCACGCCCCCTCGGAGATCGTCTATCGCCTGGACGGCGCCTACTCCCGCTTCCACGCCCAGGTGGGCGGCGCGGAGTCGGGCGGCACGATCGTCTTCCAGGTCTTCGGCGACCAGTACCCACTGGCCGACTCCGGCGTGATGCACGGCCTCGGCGAAGCGAAAACGATCGACGTCTCCGTCACGGGCGTTAAGCGCCTGCGACTGGTCGTCACCGACGCAGGCGACAACTACTTCAGCGACATGGCCAACTGGGCCAACGCCCGACTCCTGAAGAACCCACCACCCGGCAACAATTGACAACACCATTTAGCCCCCGGTGAATACACCTGGGGCAAACCCAAAACACAGCCACGCCCCGGGGCGTCCCCACACGAACACTCGCCACATCGGCGGCAAATGCGGAGTGAGAACACGTCGGCGACGTTCCACAGACCACAGGAGTTGCACGCGATGAAGTCGACGCTTAACACGGTACTCGTCTTCCTGCTGCTTACCGCTCCCGCCGCCGCCCTGGAGCGGCCCTGGATCGGCGACGTCTTCTTTTACTGGTACACTTGGGAGTACGACACGGAGTTGGGGAGCTGGATGGGCGGCATCCACAACACGCCCCTTGAGGGGTACTACGATTCCCGAACGTTCCGCGACAACCGCCGCTCCCTCTGGCAGGCCTCCGAGTGGGGGCTGACCCACCATTTCATGGACTATTGGGCGCCGAACTGGAAAGGCGAAAACGACCAGATGCGCGAGGCCGTGGTGATGCAAGCCGCGGAGTCACTCCGCAAGGAGGGCTACGATATCTGGATGTCGTACTATCAGGACGGCGAGAATTTCGAGATGCGCGAATTCTCCCGCAACGTGTCGGAGCGGCGCGACGTCCACCAGTGGCTCGGCGACTTTGCGAAGTCCGAAGTCTGGCCGAAAATCGACGGCGAGCCGCTGCAATTGGTCTACGCCCGAAACGGACGCCCCCAGACCACGATCGACCACGAAGGGTTTCGGCGATTCCTGCGCGACCGCTACAAGGAGATCACGGCCTTGAACGACGAGTGGGGAACCGGCTTCGCGGGCTTCGACGAGGTCGAGATGAGCTTCTCGGCCACCGGGCACCAGCGGGCGGCGTCGATCGAGTTTCAGTATCTCCTTTGGCAGCGGGAGTGGCGGAAGCTCGAACAACTGGTCGAGAAGGAGTTCGGGTTCCCGGGGATGCGGGCGTCGTTCGACGTCGGCTATGCCCCTTTCAGCGACTTCGGCTTTGCGAACTTCGCCCGCACCTTCGGCGGGCCGCACTCCTACGCCGGCATCTTTGGCCAGCCGCACGACCAGGACGCCCAGCGGTTCATCCAGGCGGCCGTGGCCAAGAAGTACGACACGGTCTTCCTCGACCATTTCAAGAACTACTACTTCGACTGGGACATCCGCGTGCCCGGCACGGCCTACCTGCCCGATCCGTATCACTTCGACCGGTTTTGGGTCGGCGCGCTGGCGCGGTACAGCGAGGCCCTGTTGCACCTTTCGTGGAACGAGTGGTGGGAGGGGTCGAACTTGGAGCCGTGCCGCGAGTTCGGCAAAACCTATTGCGAAAAGAACCTGTTCTACAGCACGGTGATGCAACTGGCGTTCGACTCGATCCGCACGGCCGGCCAGGGAGCCCCGGTCGCCCTGATTCTCAACGACTGGCGTTTCGCCTCCGGCGCCCCGCACGCCGAGGAGCTTTACGGCACCGTGCAGGTCTTGCGGCGTCTCGGCGTGCCGTTCGACCTTTTGCCCGACGACCTGGTCACGGCCGAGCGGCTGGAAGACTTCCAACTGGTCGTGGCGCCGGCATATGGCTCTGGACTGGGCTACAACCAGCGACGAGAACCGATCGCCGACGTGCTTGCCGCGTGGCTTGGCGGCGGGGATCGGCGGCTGATCGTCTCCGGCCACCCCAGCCTGGCGGAGAAGTTTGGTCTTCAGGAGGCAGCGCCGCCGGCCGCCGAGTCCGCGGAAAAAGGCGAGGACCTGAACGTCTACGTCGACGTCGGCGCTCCAGGCGACGAGACGTTCCTCCGTTCCGGCTTCAGCGGGCGCGAGAGCGGGATGCGCTCCGGCGACGACGTCACCTTTCGCTGGACGCCCGGGGCCGGCAACGCAACCTCCTGGACCCTGCCCGCGAGCCCCCACCGCGACCACGTGCTCAGGCTGCGGGGGAACACGTTGTGGGCGAACACGCTCTCGGTGGTGCTCAACGGCCGCGAGGTGGGCGACCTGGAGATCCCCGCCGGTCCGGTTGCCGTCGAACTCGCGGTGCCGGCCGAAGCGGTCGGGGAAGCCCCGATGGTCAACATCGAGCTGCGTCATGCCCAGGCACACGTTCCGGGCAAGAAGGCGCCGGAGCGATACCCGAGCGAGGACCGCGTGTGCAACCTGTCGCTGGGCGCGCTTCAATGGTCGACGGCCAACGTGGCGGCCGACCTGAAGGAGCC
>JBDRTC010000762.1:0-15909 GCA_043824335.1 Planctomycetota bacterium
GAAACGAAAAGTCGTCGGCGAATTCGGGGGAGCCTTGGAGGGCTTCGATTTGTTGGCGGACGCCCTCCAGACGGGGGCGGTTGGCCGAGGAGACGTCGACGAGCATGTCGGCCAAGGCGTCGAGCGTGAAGTCGTCGCGCCCGATCTCGAAGACGCCGTCGCTAAAGAGGTAGAGCCGGGCGCCGGGCGGGAGGATGTGGCTTTCGGTCTCGTAGGTTACGTCGGGGATCGCGCCGATCATGAAGCTGGCCATCGAAAGCTGAAGCGAGGCGCCCGTGGAAGGGTCGACCACGATGGCGGGCGGGTGTCCGCCGCTGGCGTAGCGGAGCGTGCGCGTGGCGGTGTCGTACACGCCGTACCAGGCGGTGAAGAACTTGTCGCTGTGCTCGTCCATGGGGAACGCCCGGTTCATCGCCGAGAGGACCTCGCCCGGCTCGTCGAAGCGGACGTTCGGGAGCGTCTGCCGGCGCAGGGCCGTGTAGACCGTCACCGAATGGAGCGACGCGCCCACGCCGTGCCCGGAAACGTCGAGCACGTAGAGCGCCAGGCGCTTGTCGTCGAGCCAGTGGTAGCCGAGCAGGTCGCCGCCGAGCTGCGACGAGCTGACGAACGACCAATCGGTGCGGACCGCTCCGTCGAGCTTCTTGGGCAAGAGCGACTCGACGTACCGGGCGGCCTCCGACACCTCGTTCTCAAGCTGGGATCGGGTGAGCGACAGCTCGCTTTGTGCTTTCAAAAGCTGCTGCTGCACCTGGATCAAGTCGGCCATCAAAAGCTCGTGCTCGGCGACCTCGGCGAATTGGCGGAACTGCTTCAGCTCGGCGTCTTCCAACGCCCGGGGCTGGGTGTCGGCCAGGCAGAAGGTGCCGACCTTGTATCCGTTGGGGCCTCGCAGGGGGCACCCGGCGTAGAAACGCAAGCCGGGGTCGTCGAGGACCAGGGGGTTGTCGCGGAAGCGTTCGTCGATCGAGGCGTCGGGGATCACCAGGGGCTCGTCCTGAAGGATGGCGTGGCCACAGAACGAGATCTCACGGCCCGTCTCGTCGACCGTCAGCCCGCATTTGGCCTTGAACCACTGCCGATCGGAATCGACCAGGGCGACATAGGCAATCGGCACGCCAAACACGCCGGAGGCCAGCTCGACCAACCGGTCGAAGCGATGCTCGGGCGGGGTATCCAAGAGCTTGAGCGCCCGTAAGTCGGCCAACCGTTCGGCTTCATCATGGGGGATGGGAGCGGTAATCATATGCGTTCGATCTCCGTACGGAATCGGGTTTTCCGGGCAATGGTGCGGATATCGGGGAAAGCAGCCGAGCCGTCCGCCTCCACCCCCCCTTTGGAGGATTGGCCACGAGACACCTCTTGCCCCACATTTTCCACGATTCCCCCAGTTCTGTAAAGCATGCCGGCCGCGTGGCCCCCGGCGGGTCCCGTCACTTGGCGGCCGGGGTGTTGCCGAGGAGTCGCATGGCGTGGAAGAGGATGGCCAGCAGGCCGATGGCGGCGAGGATCGTCTTGAACTGCTCGCTGCGGGTGGAGCCGGCGATGTCTTCCCAGCGGAGCGGCTCGGTGAAGTCCGGGAGCGTGAACGCGGGACTGGCGGCGGGCGGCGCCGGGGAGGCGGTCCAGCCGGAATGGGAGGGAGTGGCGGGTAACGTGCTTCGGCCCGATCCGGCCGACGGCGGCAAGGCCGGAATGGCAACCACCGGCATCCGGCTCGACGGCTCACGGTCCGCCGGCCTCCACGCGTTCGGCTCGACGCCCGTGGCGATTGCGCCTTGGCCCGGCGGCGGCGGGCTTGCGGCGATCGTCGTCGGGTTCGGCTGGGGCTGTGGGACGGTCGGGGACGTGCTCGGGGCCGTTTGTCGGGCGATCATCGTGGAGCTTGCGTCGAGGCGTTGAAAATCCGCGGCCACGGAGTTCAGGAACCAGCGGACACGGCCGCAATAGCTCCCGGCCGTGGTGCCCCAGGCGGCGCCGAAGAGGACGCCGGCCAGCTCGCCGCGGCTGTTGAGGATCGGTCCGCCCGAGTCGCCCTGCCGCGCCGCGGCCGACAGCTCGACCATCTCGAACGGGTGGTTTCGTCCGGGAGAAACGTACTGGGTGCAGCGGCCCGTGACCGCCCGGTACTGGCCGCTGCCGTACCCGGCGATCGTGAGCGGCTCGCCGGGTTGCGGTGGCTGGGTAGCGATGGGGATGGGGACGGCGCGGGGACGCTGGATGGCCAGCGCCGCCAGGTCCCAATCGCGATCCGTGTTAAGAAGCGTGGCCCCGGAGCGGAAGCCGTCGGGAAAGGCGACGACGATCTGGCCCCGGGTGTCCTGGACCACGTGCCAATTGGTGACGACCAGGCCGAGGTTCTCGGTCACCGCCACGAGCGCTCCGGACCCGAGCGACGTGGTCGTGCCGTCGGGCACGACGATCCGCACCACCGCCGCGTGCGGACTGCTGGCCGTTTGGGCTTCTCGGGCAGCGTCGCCGCCCGAGAAGAAGGGCCGGCCCGTCGCGGCGGTCGTCGCCACTAGCAGGATGACCAGCGGGACCAGCGGCTTCACGCTCTTCGGACCCTCAACCCGACCGCGGCATCGCGGGCGGCTTGGCGTCGTGCCTCGCTGGCGATGATCCTCCGCAACAGCTCGCGGCGAAGCCGGGCGAGCTCGGCCATTCTGTCCGATTGCGTCTTGATCGATGGCATGGGGCACCTACGCGGCGATCGGTCGACCGCCTCTGAGGTCTTCATCCCTGGGGGGGAAGTCAAGACCGTGGTTGTGGGCGTCTTTGAGGCGGCGAAGCTCCGTCCGGAAGGCGTTTTCGGCCAGTTCGGTCAGCGTCAGCCGGACCGGATAGCCTGCCAGGAAGACGGCGGCGTCGCGAGCCTGGTCCAGGAGGTCGGCCGGCAGGTAGAGGGTCGCCCTCACTTTGGGCGAGCCCGATTTCCTTCGTTCGCGTTGCACGGCGCTTTCTCCAGGTCCGCTTCCACCCACGTTTCGTAAAACGTCATACGTTTTCACACCACCAAACGATTTCGACGCCCGGAGTGGAAAAAATCAAAGATTCTCCCACCGCCCGCCGCCCCTTGCCCAACGTGAGCGGCTTGGGCGATCGTTAGAGACGGCCCACCACGCCCCCCCACCTGGGCTGGCATTTCCCGGCCAGGCCACATAGACTGTAAGAATGGAGGAAACGCCAATGATCGAATCGATCGAGTTTAAGAATTTCAAGGTCTTGCGTGATGCCACGCTCCCGTTGGGCCCGTGCACGATCTTGGTCGGGCCAAATGGGAGCGGCAAGACCACGGTGCTCCAGGCGCTGGAAGCAGCGAGCGAGAAAGCCAAATGCAGTTTCCGAGACATCGTCGCGGCAGAAGCTCGGAAAGATGAGCAAGCGGTTGTGGAGATCCGCTTCAACTGGGGAGAACCACAGCCAGGGGTCAGTTGGCGCGTGCAACGGGATAGCAACAACCGCAGAAGCGAGGGCCAGGACGCTCAGGCGGTCGAATGCGATCCCATAGAAATTCGGAGAGTGATTGAATCCATACGTGTGTTCTCGTTCGATGCCGAGGCAATAGCCAGCCCTTCTCGCATAGTTGAGCGAGCTGACCTGGATAGAAGTGGTTCTGCGCTTGCGGCTGTGCTATTTCAGTTGCGAGATACCGAGCCTGAACGATTTGAAGGGATCTCTTCTGAGTTGCGCGGATGGTTGCCGGAGTTCGAGCGGATTCTTTTCGATACGGACAGCGATGACAGAAAGTCGATCGTTCTTCGCACTCGCGAAGGCCACCACAGAATCGCCGCGACAGATCTCTCGCAAGGTACGCTTCTCAGTCTCGCCATGCTCACGTTGGCATATCTTCCTGAGCCACCATCGCTCGTGGCCCTGGAAGAGCCGGATCGAGGTATCCATCCACGTCTTCTGCGGCATGTGAAAGACGCGATCCACCGACTTAGCCATCCCGAAGCATGCGGCGAGGAGAGAGAGCCGGTTCAGGTGATCGCGACTACCCACTGTCCGTACTTCCTCGATCTGTTCAAGCCCGAGGACATCGTAATTGCCAACAGGCTCGGCGACGACGTGCGGTTCGAGCGACTCTCGGAACAGCCCTACATCGACGAGGTCCTTGGCGACGCCCCCTTGGGTGAGGCATGGTACACGGGCGTTCTCGGCGGCGTCCCCTCCGAACCATGAAGGTTGCCGTATTCAGCGAATCGAGTGCGGACGAGGCAGCCATTCGCATTCTCGTCGAAGGGCTCCTCGGGGGAGATTCCGAGTGCGCCCCGATGCCACCGATACGGAGCCGAGGATGGGATGCCGTGTTCAAGTACCTTCCCAATGTGCTCAAGCACCTGCACTATCGGACCGACGCGGATGGATTGGTGGTCGTCGTCGATTCGGATCGTTCGCCCGTGCACCAGCAGTCGCACACCGAACCGGGGAAAACGGACGAGAAGTGCCGATTGTGCCAGATGGCCAAGATCGTTGCGGATGTGCAAAATGAACTCCGTCCAAGGCCCCGCGGCCGCCCGGTCAAGATCGCTCTGGGGCTCGCGGTGCCCCAAATCGAGGCGTGGTATCTTACCGGGCATGATCCGCACGTGAGCGAAGCGGCCTGGATCGTCGGACTGCAGTCTGGGAAGCTTCCGTACACGTCGGATTCGTTGAAGGAAAGTGTGTATGGCACCGATGAACCGCTGCTCGCGCTGGAGACCGTGCGAGCCACCGAAGAAGCTGAACGGATCGTCCGGGAGGGAAAGCTCCCGCTCGTCGAACAGTTGTTCCCCGGCGGTTTCGGGGCGCTGGCCAACGACGTGCGAAGCTGGTGACTGCGTCGTGGCGCTCGCGCCGGCTACCATTCCCCGCGGCGGCGAAGCTCGGTCGAGGAGACGTCTTCGCGGAATTGGGCGGCGGGCACTTCGCGGCAGAGAGCCTGGAGGGGGTCGGGGAGGTCGAGATTGCCGAGGGTCACGAAGCCCTCGCCGGAGTCGCGGCCGAAGACGAGGAAACGGCAGCCGCTTTCGGCAATCCGCTCGAGGGCCGAACGGCACGCGGCCGGGTCGTCGCCGTAGTAGCGGGAGTCGGCGATGCGGCGGAGCGTGTCGGCGCCGACAACGAACGTCGCGCCGGCAAAGAGTTGCGACTTCTGGTCGAACTTCGCCGCCCGGGTGAGCCAGACCGTTTGGACCGAAGCGAGCTGGCCCGTGCGGCGCTGGAGCTCGATGTGGTCCAAAGGCGGTTTGTCGACGTTGAGGATGGAGATTTCCCACGCGACGGGCACGTTCAAGAGCGTCTGCGCGATTTCGACCATGCGGCGATGTCCGGCGTGCAGGGGATTGAACGCGCCGGGGAAGATCGCTTGGGTGGTTTCGCCTTCTCGTTCCGGCGGCCCGCCGTGACGGACCTTGGCAACCTTTCCCAGCAAAAGATCCTGCCAGGGCCGGGGCGCGACCACTTCGGACACCTCGAACGCCTCGCCCGCGAGCAGGTCGATTTTCAGGCGCCGCTTGAGTCCGCACGCTTCGGCGACCATGTTTAGCGCCAGCCGCGAGACGAGCCGCTCCTCTTGGGCCCGGCTGCGGGCCTCCTTTCGCAGTTCGAGCGATCGGGTCGCCGTGCGCGCGGCGGTCTGGAGGGCCAGGTGGACCCGGTGCGTTCCCCGCTTGGGCCGATCGCTGGTGAGGCCGGCCGTCGAGGAGATGCCGGCCAGCGGGGCGCCGGAGTCGTCCAGCCGGCATGCCCGGCGGAAGGCGGCCATGGCCATCGCCCGGGCGGTCTGTTCGGAGCAGGCGTGCTCGGGCGGTCCGCCGAGCCAATCGACCAGGGCAGCGGCCGAGTAAGGAACGACGACCTCCAGCACGGTCCGCGACGCCCCGGGCATTTCCAGCAACTGGCCGATCGCCCCACTCCCGCCGCCGGCCACCGCAAGCACAATCCGACTCGGCGCGGCATGAATTTCACGGACGAGCTGTTGGATGGACATGGCAGGCTCACGCCTTTCGCAATCCACGGCGGCGCCCGGGCTATCGCGCCTGTTCATGGGCAGGCAAGCTGCCGCCGGCTGCCGACAACGCTCAAACATACTCCTCGGGAAACTTCCATGGATCGCGGTAAACGGGCTTCGCCGCCCGCTGGGCCTCCTGATCGCCGATGATCTCTTCCGTGGCCGGGTCGAACCGGATCGAGCGGCCCAGCCGCAGGGAGAGGGTGGCCAGGGAGATGGCCACGTCGATCTTCGAGTGATAGGCCGCGCTGCAGCTCGGCTGTTGGCGACTCCGCACGCAATCGAGCCACTCCCGCTCGTGCCCGGGCGACGGGGGGATCGACGGCTCGGGCGGCGACGGGTCCTTCAGACGATCGCCCTCCGGCACAACCGTGTGCCGGGCGTAGTCGGAGTAGAGCGTCCCGTCCGTGCCGTGGAAGTAGACCCCCAAGCGCCGCCGGACGCCGTTCTCCCCTTGCAGGTCGAACCCGTAGCTGTTGACGATCGACATCATCCAGGTCATCGTCATGTTCGGGTATTGCCAGAGGACCTCCTGGGTGTCGGGCCCGTCGCCGTCCCCTTGCACGGTGAACCTTCCGCCGGAAGAGCAGGCGGCCGTTGGGAAGTCCAACTCCAGGGCCCAGCAGGGCAGATCGAGAATGTGTGGGGCCATGCCCGGGGTCCAATCGCCGAACTCGCTGAACGAGCACCGATTCGACCCGTTCTGGATCAACAGTGCGTTGAACGGCCGCATGGGGTTCGGTCCCACCCAGCGGTCCCAGTCGAAACCCGCGGGCGGATCGGTTTCGGGAGCGTGGCCGATCCCCTCCGGGCCCTGGTTGATGACGAAGAATGTGCGGGCCACGCTGATCGGGCCCAGCCTGCCTGAGCGGACCCACTCGACCACCCGGCGGTAGTTCTCCCCGGCGTGGATCTGCGTGCCGATCTGGCTGACGGCCCCGTGCTTCTTTACGGCCCGTTTCACGGCCAGGCTCTCGGCCACGTGAAGCGACATGGGCTTCTGCAGGTAGATGTCCTTGCCGGCTTCGACGGCGTGAATCGCCTGAAGCGCATGCCAATGAGGCGGCGTGGCGATGATCACCGCGTCGACGTCCGGCTGCTGGAGCATTTCCCGGTAGTCGACGTAGCCTTTGGCCGTGGGCTGGTATTGGGCAACCGTCTGCTCGCGGCGGGCTTGCCAAACGTCCGAGACGCCGGTCACCACCACGTCGGGATACTTGGCACAGTTCGCCAGGTTCGCGCGGCCCATGCCGCCGGCGCCGATCAATGCGACCTGGATGCGGTCGTTGGCCCCGGGCCGGCCCGCCTGGCCCAGCACACTCTGCGGAACGAAGTACGGGGCCCCGAGACCGGCCGCCGTCAAACCGGTCACGAAACGGCGGCGGGAGGTCGTGGAACGATTTTCAGACACGGGCGGTCTCCTCTTGGCAAACGGTCTGCTATGGAGCGATGGGGGCGGTTGGTGGGTCGGCGTAGCTGGTCCAGACGTCAACGAGCCGCTCTTCGTCGACCGTGGAAGCGTGGATCCACAGCCGGTACTTCAGGGCCAAGGGCTTCTCGGTCGTCAGGGCGACTTCCCGGTCGCCGGGAAAACAGGGCAAGACGCAGCGCCAGGGCGGATACGCTTCGGGAATCCCTTCGAGCCCTTCCGGATTGGGATAACTCGGGTAGCCCGGGTTGCTCACGTGTTCCAAGAGCGCCATCCCGGCCGGAGCCGTGGCACCGGGAAAGACGCCCGTCAGATGAAACCACGCACGCCGGGGCGATTCCCCGGGCGGGTCGACATGCAAGCCAATCCGGCGCTCGGGGAACTCGGGAAAGCTGCGAACGCCGAACCCGCCGTAGCCCACCTTGGGACGGCCGCCGATGGAAACACCTTCGACCAGAGCAGTCAAGTACAGCTCGATATCGACAAACCGGGAGCGCTCGTGGCTACGAAACGCGCGGATCACCACCTCCTCGCGGACGATCGGCTCCCGGTCGCCCCATTTCCACACGCTCTCGGCATCGATCACCGCCAGCACGTCGCCCGATTCCACGCGCCGAAGGGCCACCGGCCGCGTCCACGCGCCCCCAGGCTGCGACGGCAACACCCGCACGGCCCAGTGGTCGCGGACCTCATCCTTGTAGCGTAACACCGGCCAGGCCCAAAACACGCCGCGGTGGTGCGGATGGTTGAGCGAGTAGTCGTCGGTGATCTCTTCTCCGTTGGGGCCGAAGAGGGGATGAATATAACCGCCGCGGGCATAGTAGAGCGGATGCTCCTGGCCCTGCTCAAATCGGGCCACAATCTCCGGCGGCGGCGGGACCGTGCCGTGGTTGTAACGCAGCACGGGCGCATTCTCTTCGGCAACGTCAACCGACTGAGCCGTCTGGTCGTGGTGGGCGCGAAGGGCCGTCGGGTCGCTCTTCGCATCGATCTCCAGATGAAATCGTCGCGCACCCTTCCCACCCGGCGGCATCAGCCACCACAAGGTGCCGCGTGTCGAACCGGGGGCCTCGGGCTCGAACTGCGCGGCAATCGGTGGACCGGCGGGCGACGATGCGTCGGTCACTTCCCGGAGCAAGAACCGTGTCCGGCCCGCCGCATCGATCGAAAGCTCTTTCAGGTCGACCTTCAGCCCCACGGGAGCCGCCACGCGGGCAGCCGCTCCGACATCATCGGTCACGACGATCGTCGCTTGCGCGCCCGCCGCTCCAGGCACAAGACACGCGAGCATGAAGAACACCAGAGCGGACGCCATCATCGGACGAGCCTCACTTTTCGAGTAACCGCGCATCGGGAATTGCCACCCAACGTACCAAGCGGCCAGCCGGTCGTCCAGCGCGGCGAGCTTACGGAGTCTGGCGCACACTCGTTCCCACGCTTCTGCGTGGGAACGAACGCAGCAACGCTTTGCGTCGTCCGGGCCTAACCATCTGTGCCACAACGCCTTGCGCCGCGCGAGGGACGCGAAGCGTCCAGGACTGCGTGACGACGCAAAGCATCGTCACGAGGGGCAAGCGACAACTGGCTCTCGCTGTTTCGCAACACGTTACGTCGAGTTGGGGACGTCAACTCACCCCGCTTGGTGCTCACGCGAAGGACCCGATCGAAGATGCGCGTGGCGAAAGGCATCAGGCCCGCGCGGATGATGGCCACCCAAAACGGGTCGATCTTCACCCACGCCACGTTGTAGGCGATCCGCTTCATCGCGCCGGGCAGGCCGAGCGAGCGGCGGAGGATCGAGCCGTAGGTGAGAAACTCGCGGGTGGCCCGCTTGTGGCCCGCCTCAAGCTCCTCGGGCGTCATTCCCCGCGGCCGGAAGACCGCGTGGTCGGTGTCGTAGTAGGACCAATCGCGCTCCAGAAGCCGTCCCTCGGCATGAAGCCGGGCGAACGCCCGCGTGCCGGGGAGCGGCGTGAGGACGTGAAACGTGGCCGTGAGGATCTTGCTCTCGATGGCAAACTCGACGGTGCGATCGAAGACGTCGGGCGTGTCGCAGTCGAAACCGAAGACGAAGCTGCCGTTGATCATGATGCCGGCGTCGTGGAAGCGGCGGCAGGCCGCGGCGTAGTCGGTCGCGGCGTTCACCGGCTTGTTGTTGCCGCGCATGTTCTCCGCCGAGAGCGACTCGAAGCCGACAAAGAGGCTGCGGCACCCGGCCTCGTACGCCTCGTCGAGATAGCCGGGATCGGCGGCCACGTCGAGTGACGCCGCGGCCTGCCAAACAACGCCCGAGCCGCGCAAGACGTCGAACAGCGCTCGGGCGTGCGGCCGGTTGGCCAGCAAGTTGTCGTCGAGGAAGAAGACGAGGCGGTCGTCCATGGTCGCCAGCTCCCGTTCGATCTCGGCGATCGGGCGGGCCTCGTAGTAGCTCGGGCCCCAGAAGCTGGTCTTGTAGCAGAAGTCGCACGCGTGTGGGCAGCCCCGCGAGGTGACCATCGTGTGGCGAATCAGGTAGGCCCGCGGGTTCATCAGGTCGCGGCGCGGGATCGGCACCAGCGCGGCCGAGCCCTCGCAGCTTCCCCGGTAAAACTTTTGGAGGCGCCCTTGCTCGAAGTCGTCCAGGATTTGGCCCCAAACCGTTTCGGCCGGGCCGGTGCACACCGCGTCGGCGTGCCCGGCGGCCTCGTGGGGCAGGCTTGTCGGGTGCAAGCCCCCGAGCACCACCTTCGCCCCACGCCGCCGCCACCGGTCGGCCAGCTCGTACGCCCGCCCGGACGAGGAGATGTACGTCTGAATGCCCACCAAGTCCACGTGCTCGCCGACCTCGGATGACTCGACGTGCTCGTCTCGTACGATGATCTCCCACCGGTCGGGCGGCGTTAGGCCGGCGATCGTCAGCAGGCTCAAGGGCGGGAACCGCGAGTACTTAATGAGTCGGAACCGGTAGTCGTCGCGTTGTTGAAGGGAGGGGAGGATCAAGAGGAGTCGGCGTCTCATGGTTTTGCTCCTGCAAAGTACTCTGCGATACAAAGCAAACGCCCAAAAAAAGAGTGTGCGAAAAGGCTTAGGAAGAGTCGCCCGCGGCCTCGTCTCCTTGTACGATGATCCGGCGGAGGCTCCCGACGTACCGCTCGAAGGCTTGGCGACCCTTGGGGCTCAGCCGCATGGTGGTGTGTGGACGGCGCCCCTTGAAGGTCTTGTCGATCTGGATGTAGCCCGCGTCGTCGAGCGTCCGCGCGTGCGCGCTCAGGTTGCCGTCGGTGATCGAGAGCATCTCCTTAAGCTCGTTGAAGCTCAGTTCGGGCGCGACCGCCAGCGCCGAGACGATGGCCAAGCGCACGCGCTCGTGAATAACCGCGTCGATGTCGTCGGGTTTGATGCGCTCGGTCATGGCGATCAGTCCTGTCGCTGCTTGCGAAGGATGTAGAGCCCGAAAACGACGTGGAGCATCCCGGCGAAGTCGACCGACCGAAACATGGCGTAGCTTGCCGCGCAGCCGGCCAGCACCAGCACGCCGCCCACCACGGCGGCCGTGCCGGGCAGGAGCGTCCAGAGCGTGGCCCGTTCCATGATCCGCTGGATTTCCTCCATGCGAGCCCGGGCTTCGTCGCGGTCCATGGCAGCATCCTCCGAAACAAGGCCTGAACTTTGTGACGCAAAGTATTTTACGATTCCAAGGAATCGGCGTCAATCCCCGTCTCCTTCGGCACGCTCACCGTGGTCATGAGCCCGCGAGACGCCCAAACACCCTCGGTCCCAAGCTCCGCTTGGGACCGCACTTGCGTCAACTTCCGTCTCGCTGGCTCGCCCGAGGGGCAACGCAACGCTACGAAGACGGGGTGTTCCCAAGCGGGAGCTTGGGAACAAGTTAAGCCCCACGAAAACAGCTCTTATGAGCCAATCGGCACAGGTCTACAGAGGGTAAATCACCAGCCGATCGCCCCCCAAAACAAGGGGATCTGCTCGCTCTCGACGCGTCTTGAGGATTTTCACCGTTTTTCCCAAGATCATCCCCTGGGCTGCGAATAACCAATCAGAGCGGCCATTCGGCCGGCCGCACTGAACGGCACGAAACGAACTTACTCAATTCACCTGGTTTCGTAATGGGAGGACTCGGAGATGATTAAGAAAGCGATCATTGGTGTGGGAGTGGTGCTGGTTGCCGGCCTGTTTTTCTTTGGCCGGGACGCCGTCAGCTACGTCTGCACGTCGGCCGGGTACGTGAACGAGGCGGTTCACGACACGGTGCCCGTCGAGTTCCAGATCCAGAGGGCCCGGCACTTGATCGAGGGCTTGGTCCCCGAGATCCGCAAGAACCTGCACGTCATCGCCAAGGAGCAGGTCGAGGTGGAGCGTCTGGAGAAGCAGATCGCCGAGTCGGAGGCCAGGCTCGCCAAGGCCGAGGAAGACATCATGCGGCTCAAGGAGGATTTGGCCACCGGCCAAGAGAAGTTCACCTACGCCGGACGTTCCTACTCGGTCACGCAGGTCAAGACCGATCTGGCCAACCGCTTCGATCGCTACAAGACGAGCGAGGCAACCCTGGCCAGCTTGCAGCAAATCTACGGCGCCCGCCAAAGGAGCGTCGAGGCCGCCCGGGAGCAGCTTGAAGGGATGCTGGCCGCCAGGCGTCAGGCGCAGGTCGACGTGGAGAACCTCGAAGCCCGCGTGAAGATGATCGCGGCGGCCCAGACGACCAGCGACTACAATTTCGACGACAGCAAGCTGGCCCGGGTCAAGGAGCTGGTCAGCGACCTGCGAAGCCGCCTCGACGTGGCCGAGAAGCTGGTCGACGCCGAGGGCCACTTCCAGGGCCAAATCCCGCTCGAAGAGCCCGTGCCGGAGAACATCGTCGAGCAGGTGACCGAGTACTTCACAGAGGCGAAGCCGGCCCCGGAAGCCTTGGTGCAAGACTGAGTGCCGGGTCGCTCCGGCTGAGGTGGCCTCTTTGGTGCTCGCTCCCTTCGACCCTCGACCTCTGGCAGCCCGTCGAAAAAGGCGAGTTAGACCTATATGAAAGGAACAAGCCGCGAAGCGGATTGTTTCTTTCATGATCCGGCGATGCAAACAACCCGATGGCGCAGAAGATATTGGAGACAAACGGCCTTCCTGGGTCGATTATTGAACCTCCTGCGGCAAGCCGCAGCAGCTTCAAGAAGTAGGTCTAACTCGCCTGTTTCGACGGGCTGCTGGCCCACGGACCGATGGTGTGGCACAATGTTCAGGATCACAGCCCTTTTTCGGGAACAGAATCCGATGGACTCCCATCGCGGGCAAACGGGCGACAAGTTCCTGCTGTGGGTCGACGCGGTGGGCGGATACCTGGTGTGCCTTGGCGACGAGGTCACCCTGGGCCAGCCGGGTGGTTCCGGGTGCGTCGACGTCCCGATCCTCGGCGACCTCTCCAGCCGCCACGCCCGAATCTGGCGCGACGGCGAAGGGTACCTGATCGAGGCGATCCGAGAGGTTCGGGTCAATGGTCGGCAAGTGGACCAGGTGACGTCGCTGGGCCAAGAGAGCCGGATCGAGTTGGGCGAGGGCGTGAAGCTGAGCTTCCGTCGCCCCCACGCCCTGAGCGGCACCGCCCGGCTCGATTTTCTCAGCCGGCATCGGACCCAACCTTCGGTGGAGGCGATATTGTTGATGGCCGACTCGTGCGTCCTGGGCGCCAAGCCGCATAGCCATGTCGTCTGCCGCGATTGGCCGAATGAAGTGGTCTTGTACCGGCACGACAACGAACTGTACTGCCGCAGCAGGGCGACCATGGAAATCGACGGCATCTGGTCGAAGGACCGCAGCCGGATCACGCGAAATTCGCGGATCGTGGGCCAGCGGTTCTCGCTCAGCCTGGAGGCAATGTAAAAAATGGGGAGCCGCCGCCCCCCCAAGGGATGGGATATTAAGGGGACTCCGGCCAGCGGTTGCCGGCGTGGCGACTGGCCGAGAACGACGCCGTGGATGATACAATGTTAAGGTGGCGGGGTGGCATGCCCTCGCGAAGCGTGGGCATGTTGAACCAGAAACATGGCGACGCAAGCGACGCCATGCCACCCGGCCGAGAGGAGTGGACCGATGAACGAACGGGTGGCTGCCATGGAACCGAACGGCCAAAAGGCTGCAAACCTTCGCCCCACCGAGGCGGGTGGATCCCGAACCACCGGCGAATCGGAGGCGAGGTTTATGTACCCCAGCGGCTCCCGGCCGCTCGAGGGCTACACCCTGAAACGAGGGGTGGGGCAAGGCGGGTTCGGCGAGGTCTATTTCGCCACCAGCGACGCCGGCAAGGAGGTCGCCCTGAAGCTGATCCGCCGCAATTTCGACGTCGAATTGCGGGGCATCCGCCACTGCCTCAATCTCAAGCACCCCAACCTGCTGGCCGTCTTCGACATCCGCGAGGACGAGCGGGAAGACAAGTGGGTGGTGATGGAGTACGTCGGCGGTCAGCGCCTCGACGAGGTGGTCGCCGCGCACCCGAACGGCATGCCGGTCGAACAGGTGCTCGCGTGGATCCATGGCATGGGGGCAGGCGTGGGGTATTTGCACGATCACGGGATCGTCCACCGCGATTTGAAGCCGGGCAACATCTTCTGCGATGAAGGCGTGGTCAAGATCGGCGACTACGGCCTGTCGAAGTTCATCTCCTGCAGCCGGCGGAGCGGCCAGACGGAAAGCGTCGGAACCGTTCACTACATGGCGCCCGAGGTGGCCAACGGCCGGTACGGCAAAGAGATCGACGTCTACGCCATGGGGATTGTGCTCTACGAGATGCTCACCGGGCGCGTGCCGTTCGACGGCGAGAGCGTGGGCGAGGTGCTGATGAAGCACCTGACGGCCAAGCCCGACGTGTCGATGCTGGCCGAGCCGTTCCGCCGCGTGGTCGCCCGGGCTTTGGAGAAGGACCCCGGGAAGCGGTTCCGCGGCGTCTCGGAGTTGCTTTCCGCCCTGCCCCCGCCGGCGGCGACCCAGTTTGTCTTCGGCCCGTCGGCCTCCGCGGCGAGCGGTCCTCGGCCGGGCGGAGCCGCCGGTGGTCCGAGCCCCGCCGCCGAGCCCGTCGTCCGGGCGGTCGCGGTCGACGAAGAGCCGATCCTTGCATGGCTCCGGCAGACCTTCTGGAAGGTCCGCGTGGCTTGGGAAGAGTCGCATCTCGACACGGCGACGAAGATCGTCCTCTTGGGCGCGGGGCTGGTGGCGTTGTGCTTTACGGCGGGGGGTTGGATACCGATCCTCGTCTTCGCGTTGATCGTTTACGGGTGTTACTGGGTGGCTCGGGCGATGGTGCTTTCGCTGAGTCCGCCGCAGCGGCACGAGCGGTACTTTTCGACCGACCGGGAGCCGGCGCTTCGGTCCGGCCCGGCGCAGGGGGGCCAATCGCCTCCGGGGCCTTCCCCGCCCGGGCAACCGGCCCACGGGGCCCGTCGCCGCAGGGCGCGGCCCCCGACGATGCCCCGCTGGGCACGGCGACAACGAGCGGCCGACGCGCTGGTGCTCAAATCGAAGCGGGAGCGGGTGACCGAACTGACCGGCTCGATGCTCGCCGGCGCCCTGGTCGCAATGACCATGTGCGTGGTGATGGTGATGCTCAACGGTTTTCGCACCCGGGCGGTCGTGCCGCCGGAACTGTGGGCATGGCTGATGCTGGTGAGCATCGCGGGGACCTGGGCGATCCAGATTCCCTCGAAGTTCTGGGAAGGGAATCGGGGGGAGCCGCTGGTGCGCCGCTTCATCCTGATGGTCGTGGGACTGGGGGTGGGGGTGCTCGCGGCCGGCCTGGCGGTGCTGTTAAAGGTTCATTTACCCTACGACCCCGAATTCTCCGAGCCGCACAAGTACGTTCTGCCCGGCTTCTACGCCGCCGGCGCCCCCTTGTTGATGGCCTACATGGCCTGTTTCGCCAGCTTGTTTGTCACGATCCGATGGTGGCGGCAGGCCGATCCGCTGCGGGCCACGCGGATGAGCCTTTGGGGCATGGTGTTCTGCGTGGCGATGGCCTGGCTCGTGGCCACGCTGTGGCATTTTCCGCAAACGTGGCTGATGATGACCGCCTGTGTGGTTTCCGTCGCGGTGCAGTTGACGAGCCCCTGGCTCCACCCGCGCCGGCGACACCCAAGCGACTCACTCGATTAGGGAAGTGCCATGGCTGTTTCCGCTCTTTTCCTCGTGGTGCTCGTGGCGATCGGCGTGGCGATCTTCCTTGGAACCGTGGTCCTCGCGTCGATCTTCTTCAGCGAGCGAGGGCGGACGTTCCTGAAGGTCCTCTTGATCGTGCCGATGTTCGTGCTCGTCATCGTGGCGCTCACCCTCTTCGTGCGATTCCAGCGCGAGGGGACTGCGCAGTATCCACGGGCGGAAGCCGTGCAAGCTCGCGAAATGAGCGAAGCCGCAAGAGCCGCCCAGGAGGACATGGAGATTCGCCTGGAGGACGCTCACAAGCATGGCGAGGACGCTCGCAAGCGTGGCGAGGAGATTCGAAAAGCGGCCCGGGAAG
>JBDRTC010000763.1:0-2076 GCA_043824335.1 Planctomycetota bacterium
CGATATCTTGCCGGCGAGATCGGTGCGGAGGATCTGCCGATCCACACGAGCGACTGGTACCGGGAGCGGAACGTGCGGCTGCTGCTGGGCGTAGACGCGTCGGCCCTCCGGCTGAAGGAGCAGGCCGTCGAGCTTGGCGACGGCGAGAGCCTGCCGTTCCAAAAGCTGCTCCTTGCGGCGGGAGCCCACCCGTTTGTCCCGCCGTTTCCGGGAGCAAACCTGAAGGGCGTAACGACGCTCCGCACGGTCGAAGACGCCGATCGCATCCTCGAGGCGATCCGAGCCGGCCTGAAGTGCGTTTTGATTGGCGGAGGAATCCTCGGCCTGGAGACCGCCGCCGCGCTCGCCCGGCGTGGGGCCGACGTTGCGCTCCTTGAAGGGCACGGGTGGCTTCTGCCTCGCCAGTTGAGCCAGCAGGCTGGAGACATCCTTGCCGAGCACGCCGCCGGACTGGGCATCACGCTTCACAAGAAAGCCCGCACCCGGGAGATCCTGGGCGACGGGCGCGTCCGCGGCGTGTTGCTCGAAGACGGCACGATAGTCGCGGCCGACCTGGTCGTGATCGCCACGGGCGTGAGGCCCAACAGCCGGCTTGCCCGACTGGCGGGCATCGAGGTGGGCCAGGGCGTGGTCGTCAACGACCGCCTCGAAACCTCGCATCCCCACGTTTTTGCGGCCGGCGACGTGGCCGAGCACCGCGGCATCGTCTACGGCACCTGGGGGCCGTCGCAATATCAGGGCAGCATCGCGGCGCTGAACATGGCGGGCGCCGAGGCGGAGTTTGGCGGCATTCCGCGGTCCAACACGCTCAAGGTTTTAGGGCTCGACCTGTTCAGCATCGGCCAAACTGCCTTGGAAGACGGCAGCTTCGAGGCCGTGGAAGAAGAGAGCGACGGCCGGTACTTCCGCTTCGTGTTTCGCGACAGTTACCTGATCGGAGCCATCCTTCTGGGAGATACGCACCTCACGGCCCGAGTGAAAAGCGCCCTGGAAAACAAGAGGGATTTCTCCGCCGTCTTGCAGAAACGCCCCAACGCCCGAGACCTGATGGAGTTCCTCAAGACGTGACAGTGTGACGAAGGGATTTGAACCCGTGCCAAGGATCGGTCGAAGAATAGTCTCAGCAGATCATGTTCCCCGTTGGGGCAGCAGTTGTATTGCTGCCCCGAGCGAAGGTGCGGCAGTACAACTGTCGCACCAACTGGGGGCGCTCCGTTGGGGCAGCAGTTGTACTGCTGCCCCCAGCCGAGGTGCGGCAGTACAACAGCCGCACCAACTGGGGTGGGCTGCAGACCCAATCTCGGTCACTCCGGCCCGCCCAGGAATCCCTCGTGGAAGAAGACCGGTTTGTACCCGTGCTCCGTAACCCAGCGGATGGCGGCGTCGAGCCGCTGGGCGTGGTCGGGAACGTGCCGGACGTAGAACGGCCAGAAGTACTGCTCGTGGGTGAACAGGTCCATGATCTCCGCGTGGTTCGGGTCTTCCGCAAGGGGTTCAAGCGTCGGCACGACTTGTTCGACGGGCGTATTGTTGCAAACGATGTCGACCCGGGAGAAAACGATGCCGCTTGAGAAGTCCTTCAGGGCGTCGTGCTGTGAGAGGTACTCGGAGCGATCGGCGTCCAAGAGGTAGTTGACGTCCCAAACGCCGCCCCGCTGCGAGAAAAACCCGCTCAGCACGCGCACGCCCCGCTCGGCCAACGGCTTTAGCGCCGCCGGCTGCACCATCCCCCAATGGATCACCGTGGGCGGCGAGTAGGTCGCCTCGCCCGCAAAACGGCGGATTTCTTCGGCCACCTTGTCCAGATCGCCGATCAACTGCGAGGGCGAGGCGTACTGGTACGGCCGGTCGGGCTTGTTCGCGTGGGCGTGGAAGGCGAGCTTTAGCCAGTCGGCGTTGTCGTTCCACTCGCCCTTGTAACGATCGGGGAACTGGGGCAGCTCGAAGCCGTCTTCGGTCGTGAAGTAGATGTTCAGCACGAAGCGGGCCCCATACTTGGCGTTGAGATCCTGGAGGATCTTCAGGTAGAAGCAATCGAAGAGTGAAGGGTATTGCTTCTGGGCGACGTCGCGGAGG
>JBDRTC010000764.1:0-7172 GCA_043824335.1 Planctomycetota bacterium
CTCCGCCAAGCTCTCCAGATTCACGAAAAATCACCGAAAACTCGCCCGGAACTCGGCACGAAAATTCCCAAAAAACCAATTTCGCCGTACTACTGTGGAACTTCGGCTAAACGGAGAAGCGATTTCTCACGCGATCCTGAGCGGGCCCGCGGCGCGTCGGTTCGGGGCTCAGAGCGTTTCGGCCGTGGCGAACGGCTTGGCGTTGGGCGGGAGGTCTTCGGGCACGAACGTCAGGCCGCCGGAGGCCCGAAGGAGCACTTTGTAACGTTTGCCGGGCACGAGCTTCTGAAACGGGGCTTCGCCGTGGGCGGCGCGCACGCCCACCTTCTCGGCCTTGACCGGGTCGTTGGCATACTCCCAGAACTTCGACCAGATCTCCTGCTCCAGCTCCGACATCTTCCCGCCGTTGCGATAGGCCGCCGGCCGCGAGCCGACCGGATCGAGCTCAAAGGCCTCGGAAGGTTTCTGGGTTTCGCCGAAGACGCGGCGGAAGAGACAGATCGAAGTCGAGCGCAAGGGATCGCCCATCTCGACGAACTCGTCGGTGAACTTGACCACCCAGGAGTCGACGTAGACCATGTCTCCCTTGACCTCGAACTCGCGCGGCTTTTCCAACTGGGTGCCCTGGCCGTCGACCTCGACGAAGCTGAACCGCGTGACGAGGTCGCCCTGCTCGGCCGACCCTTCCTGGCCAAGCACGTCGATCTGGGCGACGCGGTGGTCGACCTTCAATAGCCGGACGGCCGTCTCCAGGCGCTCGATCTGCTCCCGGCTGGCGATCAACTCCTCGTCGAGCCGTTCGATCTGCTGCTCTCGGGCTTCCAGGTCGCGGGAAAGCCCGGCGATCTTCGCCTCGCGCACTTCCAGCTCCCGCTCCGTCCTCAACTTCTCGGCGAAGTAGGTCCGGTAGGCGAACCATCCTCCGGTCCCCAGCGCGGTCAAGATCGCCAGGGAAAGAATCGTGCCGACCAAGCCGTTGATTGCGTTGACTGTCTTGAACACACCCGACCCCCTATGACTCCGAGTTTCCGGCAAACATCACCCAACCTGGAGAATTATATGCTCCTTAACACCCTACCCTGTTTTGGCCGGTTGGTCAGGAGCGATCGGCCCCCCCCTCCCGGGAGGCATAGTCCCTAGCTTCCATGGCGGGCTCCGTAGTTCGGAGTGCCCCGTCAACTTCGTTCTGGGCGGTTGGGTGGCACTGGCGTTTCGCCAGTGCTTCGCGTGGACCCCACCCTGCGGGCAAGATGCCCGCGCCGACCGCCGGTCTTTTGATCAACAGAATCCGGTTTTTCCAGTTTAGGGTCGCCCCTCGACGTTTTGGTCAACGAGATCCGGTTTTTCCAGTTTGGGCTCCGCCGTCCACGTTTTGGTCAACGGAATCCGGATTTTCCAGGTTGAGCCCCTTCTCGGCGTCTTGGTCAACGAGATCGCACTTTTCCAGGTTGGGGTGCCTTAACGACCGTCCCTTTCGGGTCTTCCACTCTCCACCAGCGTCAAACCGTACCCCTCTTCCTCGCTCATACCTGAGCCTCCCGCATAACCGCACACACCACGGACCATTTTACCCCATCCGTCGCACCCACTTCCAGACGAGAAATTGGCCACTTGGCCATGCCTCGTACTGCAAGGGTGGCGCCGGGAAGAATGGTGTTGCATGTTCTCAATCGTGGCGTCGCGCGGATGCAGGTATTCGGGAAGGCGGGGGACTACGAAGCGTTTGAGCCGGTCTTGGCCTGGAATCCACTGAAGTTGCGGATTGCTGGCAGGCAGGGATCGGTTACACTATTCCATCCGGACCGAATCGACAAACAGTCAAGAAACGGTTCCTGACACATTTTCTCTCTCCCACTTCCTGGAGGAACCCTGCTTCCGACATTTGCGTACTCTCTGTGTTGCTTTTGGCGGCAGAGTGGCATGCTCTCACGACGCGCAGCGTCGGGTGAGCATGGTTCGCAGGACAACACGCGGACCCCCGCCTACCCCGTGTGACGGGATGTGACGCGCCCGATTGCTTTTCAGCAATACCTCTCCCGAAGATGAAGTCCACCTCCCCGTGGATCTCCCGAGTGTATATTGTCGTCGAGGTGTGGCAAGATTGCGAACATCGCCGAACCTGGCATATGCCAACTCGTCCAGTCGGGAAGGATTCGTGCGAGGTTAGCTCTGACGTATTCATTGGTGAGTTGACCATTCCTGCAAAGTTCGCAGTAAAGAGCGTAAAGATCATTTAGTGTAATAGGCTTCGGCGTATTGCCACTTCGCCCATATTCAATCTGATATCGCTCACCCGCTGCATCTATCGTGAGTATGCGGTGCCAGGATGCTCCCGTTAATGACTCGACGCGTTCACCCGCGTGAAAACGGTCGAGGAAGATCTCCCAAAGCTCGTTCCTTCCATACCTTGGACTGCACATGGGTCTAACCTCCCCAGACTTCTCATTTTATTGCCCTGTAGGCGTAGCCCGTCGAGTGGCGGCGCCATCGCGAACGAATCGAATGCCGGGTGCTAAAGTTCGGGCGGTGACTATTGCCGGCCGCACGTGCCTTTGTCACCGGTGTCATAGCCCAAGCTCGATCGCACCTTCGGCATCACCGAGTAAGCGCAAATCACCGACAAGCAACGAAAGCCCCGTTGCGTCATCCGCCACGTCGTAGATTGCTGAACCCGCGACAGGCACATTCGGGTTCAAGTTCCGAAGGAACGGGTCCTTAGCATTCGGGAGATACCAGCGCGCCTCGGTCGAATTAGAGAATCTTCTACCTTCGTCGTCAAATACGTCGGGAGCGAGCAGCGTCCCAGGAGTGCTTCCCCTGTTTTCAACTCGCATTTCAACCAGAACAAACTGACCCCCAGCCGTGAGGTTATCAGTAAACCGGTTGTCGCTCCTTAGGACTTTTCCAAGTCTCTCGGCGTTGGTCACAGTCCATTCGATGTTGCCTACCTGGATCGGCTCGCCGAGGAAGCCCACAGCGGAAGGTGCCCGGCCTCGCATGTTGGCGTACCTGTCTGCAACACGGGACCGGTTTCCCTTCGCCGTTCTCCACGCTTCCTGCGCTCGGCGTCGCTCTTCTTCCTGCCATTTGCGTTCCAATGCCGCCAGCCGTTCCACTTCACGCTTTCTTTCCTCCAAGACCCTGATTGCTTCACGACGTTTCTCCTCTGCGAGCCTGATTGCGGCACGCCGCTCAGCCGCTTCGTCGAGGTTGCGTCGAATAGTCTCGCTGCGAATGGCCAATAGCGCGGGGAGCGTGACCTTGCCATCGTCGATTGTCCCCGCAGTCTTCGCGCGGGCGAAGACCTCGTCACTAATCGCAATTAGCGCATCGAGCGTCAACTTGTCTGATATCGTGAGTTGCGCCTCTGCCAAGAGGCGTTGAGCTTCCCCTCTCTCAGTTGCGTGAGGATCGGCAATGTACTTATGCAAAAGCGAGATCGCCTCCGTGATCTGTTTGCCGTCGATCTGGCGCTTGGCGTCGTCAAAGACGGCTGTTGCTTGACGCTGGGCCTGTTCGATACGAGCTTGCTCCGCTAGCTGCTCTCGCCGCTGTCGAACTTTGTTCAGCGCTATCTCGCCGTAGCTCTTGTCCGCGGCGAGTTCGCTAGCCAGAGCGTCCTTTAGTTGCCGCTCGACCGCTTCCCCTCCATCCCGAGAGTCACGCGCGATCCATTCGTCGGCAGCGACTACTCCCCGGGAGATTCGGTCATTCGCCGCCGAGATCTTCCCCTGTTGCGTTGAGTCGGAATACCAGACCAAAAAGAGAATGCACCCCAGAGCGAACGCCGCGACCGCCGTCCACATGGCTATGAGGGTGGTCTTGCTGAACCCTTCGGCTTCCTCTTCGACGGGCGGCGCAGCAGGCGCGACCGCGGCCCGCAATGCCCCCGGCATGACAACCGCGTGGCCGCATGCCGGGCATTTCAGGCGTTTCCCAGCGTGCTGCAGCAACCCGGCAAGCGTCTTGCCGCAGGAACACTCGACGGTGATTCGCGCAGACGTGTCCGGCTGTCCGAAATTTGTTGACATTGCCGCGTCTCCGCTCGGGTGTTCGCCTGGCGAGCGTGATCGGAGAAGTCCCTGCGGAGCAACAGTATACACGCGCGGAGAGTCGCGATCAACGGCTGGGTGCCACTCACAATTCCAATGTCACGAGGTACTACTCGCTCAAGAAGAGCGGCACGTCCGCGTTCTGCATGACGCTGAGCAGCGTTTCGCCGAAGAGCTTGCCCAGGGTGAAGTTCCGGCGGCTGTTGCCCATCACGATCAGATCGGCCCCCCACTCGGTGGCATGCGGAAGGAGCTGGGTTTCGGCCGAGCCGGGCAGGTGCTCCACTTCCGGCTCGACCCCGTGGGCGCGGCAGAAGCCGGCCGCGTCGGCCAGCAATTCGTGGGGGTCCTCGTGGGCGCGCTCGAAGGTGACGATCCGCATCGGGGCCTCGGGCCAGGGCCTCATTTGCATGAATTGCCGGAGCGTCTTGGCCGACCCCCGCGACCCGCTGTAAGCGACCAGCACGCGCCGCACCGGCCGGAACTCGCGGGCGACGGCCACAATCGGCCGGACCCCGCCCCCAACCAGCCGGCCCAGGAGGGAGGTCGATTCCTCGTTCTCGAAGTAGTACTCGAAAAGGCTTCGCAGGCCGAACACGGTGAGGTCGTGATATCGCGAACAGGAGAGCATCGCCTTGAACGCGTCCCCCTCCTCATGGCGGACACGGTGAGGAATGCTCTTGGCGACGCACGCCTCCTTGAAGGCCGCGATGACCTGCTCCACGTGCTCCGAGGCAACCTGGATGCGGTGCCGGCGAAGCTCGATGCCCGACACTTCCGCGCCGATCGGGGCCGCCCCGACGCTGGTCAATCGTTTCACGTCGACCACGGTCACGCCGGTCAATTCGGCCCCGTGCGACCGGGCCAGCTCGACGGCCCGGCGAATGGCCACGTCGGTATACGGCGTGCCTCCCAAACCGACCAAGATCCGCTTCAACATCTCAGGGGCTCCTCGATTGGCGGCAGGCGGGGACGACGTCCGGCACGCGTCCGAGAAAAGGTCCGCCTCGCCTACCAGTGTAAGATGCGGGCCGGCCCGACGCCAGAGCGGTAGCTGCCCTCTCTCGAATTCCCCGCCGAAACGGTGCAACCGTTGCTTTCCACGCTCTGTTGAGGGTAGAACTGGGGGCTGGCAAACCGTTCGTTCGCAAGCCTGAGGAGGTAGCCGATGCGATCATCCCGCGATAGCCACGACGCCCGGCGGTCTGAATCGCCGAACGATCCTGCCGAGCCGGGCTCGCCTGAAAGCCGCGTTTTCGAGAGACTCCTTCGACTGCTCGCGGCCTGGATTTCAGCCGCGACGTTTTGTTCTCTCGCCGTGGCGGCCGAGCCGATCGACGTCGGCTCCCGGCTGGAACTGTTCGTCGACGATTCCCTGATCGACGAGATGACCGGCGCTAGGCTCGTGCTCAACCACCCCGCGGCGCGCGAGGTGGCGGTCGATCACAACGAGCCCTGGGAAGGAAACATCTGCTGCGGGCACACGGTGTTCCGCGACGGCGATCTCTATCGAATGTATTACCGTGGGCGGCACTACGACGAAAAGTCGAACCGCGAAACCCACTGGTTCGGCTGTTACGCGGAAAGCGCCGACGGCGTCCACTGGACCAAGCCGGAACTGGGCCTGGTCGAGTTCCAGGGCTCAAAGAAAAACAACATCATCCTGGAGGGCCCCGACAAGTTCAACCTCGCCCCGTTCAAGGATCTCAATCCCGCCTGCAAGCCCGACGAGCGCTACAAGGCGATGACCAACGGCCACGGCGGGATGGACGCCTACCGCTCGCCCGACGGCATCCACTGGTCGCCAATGGCCGAAGGGCACGTGATCACCAAGGGCGCGTTCGACTCGTTGAACCTGGCGTTCTGGGACCCGACGCGCGGCTCGTACGTGGAGTATCACCGCGGCTTCCGCGAGGGCATTCGCGATATCATGACCGGCACCTCCGACGACTTTCTCCACTGGACCGATCCCGTCTGGATCGAATACCCGGGCTCCCCGCCTGAGCACCTTTACACCAACGCGATCAAGCCCTACTATCGGGCCCCACACATTCTCATGGGTTTCCCCAAGCGGTTTGTGCCCGGTCGGCAGGGGGTGCCCCATCGCCACTCGGGCGTTTCCGACGCCGTTTTCATGACCAGCCGCGACGGCCTCAACTTCCACCGCTGGAACGAGGCCTTCGTACGCCCCGGCCCACAGAAAGAGCGGTGGGTCAACCGCAACAACTACCCGGCCTGGGGAATCGTGGTGACGAAATCCGACGTGCCCGGTGCGCCGGACGAACTGTCTTTGTACACGACCGAGGGCTACTACACGGGCGACAGTTGCCAACTCCGCCGCCATACGATTCGCATCGACGGGTTCGTTTCCGTCCGGGCCCCGATGGCCGGCGGCGAGTTGCTCACCAAGCCGATCGTTTTCGACGGCAAGGAGCTGGTGATGAATTTTTCCACCTCCGCAGCCGGGGGCGTACAGGTGGAACTCCAGGACGCCGGAGGGAATCCTGTCCCTGGCTTCACCCTGGCCGACTGTCCGGAAATCTTCGGCGACGAGATCGAGCGTGTGGTCACCTGGAAAGCCGGGGCCGACCTGGCCTCGCTCAAAGGCGTTCCGGTCCGCCTTCGCGTCGTCTTGAAAGACGCCGACCTCTATTCCCTCCGCTTTCGCTGAATTTGACCTTCGACGGCTTTGCAGATAAGATTACTAGAGTGGTGGACTTGCCGCGTTTGCCGCAACGCACGCGGCGCGGCGCTTCCGCACGGCCAAAAAGGCGGGGCGTCGACGATGAGTCGCGAGACCGTGGGCAGGCCGATGGAGATCCTCCTGGTAGAAGACAACCTGCAAGATGCGGGATCGACAATCCAGGCTCTCGAGCAGGGCGACATTCAATGCCGCGTCACCCTGGTCTGCGACGGCGAAGAGGCCATGGCGTTTCTGCACCAGAAGGAAGTATTCGCCCGGGCGCCGCGTCCCGACCTCATTCTGCTCGATATCGGCCTTCCCAAGAAAGACGGCCGGGAGGTGCTGGCGGAGATTCGCGGGGATGACGAGCTGAAGAGCGTCCCCGTCGTGGTGCTCACCGCCTCGCTGGCCCACAAGGTTGTGCTCAAGGGCCAGGG
>JBDRTC010000765.1:0-2556 GCA_043824335.1 Planctomycetota bacterium
CTTGCTCGCCCGTGGCCTGCCGGTACAATTCAACTAATTGCAAGACCCTCCTTTGCTGAGTTGGACGCAGCCCCAAGATGCGGTTCAGCAGCGCCCTCTCTTCAGGGGGCAGCTCTGACCTTGCGGTCTTGTCGGCTACCAATGCCATGTCGTTCGCTCCTTTGACTACTCTCGTGGTGTGCGGGGGTTGGGAACCAGCGATTTACTTCCGTGGCGTAGCTTCCTGATGCACGCTGGTGGCATTTCGTAAGCCACCAGCCCTGTACTCCTCTAGGCGCTCCTCAACCAGAATAACGATGTGTCGTGGTGTCGGCCCATCATCCTCCTTTTTGTATGTCTTGGCGATAACTAACTCATGGTCCTCTGAAATTGTCCCGAAGTACACGCGAAGATTGATTCTGCCGAGAACCCCCCACTTCTCCTTCAACTCGTAGAATGATCCGATTGGCTTGATGTCAAGGTCGGCCATTTCCTCCGGGTTGCCAAAATCCACAAGACGCTTCAGGATGTCCACGATGTGGTCATACTGAAGATCAGTCAAAATCTTGCGGCCCTCCCTCTTTGCGACTTTGAGAACCACAACGATCCATTTTTCGACATCCTCAGTCCGTCTTGGTTTACGCTTGCCGTGGGGGGAATTCCGGGCCTCGTGCCCATCCTCCATGCGTTGCTTTCCCTTCATTCATACTCTCCTGATCGGAATTCTGGCAGCACCCTGATTATACAAAGTTATACAACGCAGTCAAGTCCGATCAGGAAGCCCCCCCGACAGGGGGCACGTTCTGTCGAGCTGTTTGTACCTGACACAGAACCGAACTGTACCACTATCGGGAAGGACAACGAGATAACGCAAGCCTCGCGACGTTTCCCAGCCGGAAAGTCGACCTGTCCGTGGCGACACCGCCCGCCCCTTGCTATCCGCCCCCTCCCATGTGTAGACTGACCTTCACTCATACCGGCCCGTTTGGGGGGCGTGCTGACAACAGAGCCAGCGGGGGGCCATTTCGGCACACCATTCAGTGGGAGCAATCGCCGTGGCCGCGCACTCACAGCTTCTCTCGTCACTGGATGTCCCTGCACGAAAGGCGCTGGAGCAGCGGCTCTTGGATCGGCAGTCCGGTCGCTGTTTCATTTGCGATGGGCTCATCGATTTGGTCCTTCACGAAGGTCAGCTTGACGTTGACCACGTCGTCCCCAGAGCCGAAGAAGGCCCGGACGACGAGAACAACTTCGCCCTGACGCACCTCACCTGCAACCGCCAGAAAGGGACTTCGGATCTGCGCGTCGCGAGGCGAATGGCCGAGTTCGAAAGGCTCCAGAGGGAGGCTGTCAATCAAGGTGAGCGAGGCGCCAACCTTGGGCATGTTCTCCGAAGACACGGAGGCAGCAAGGCGAGCCTAAAGCTGAAGCGCACTGGAACGGAAGTGGAATACGCGCTGACGGCCGTAGGCCAGAACGAAATCATGCACGCTGCTGTGTACACCGATTCTCTGAGTGACATGGAGTATTTCTTCGCCCTCTTGCCTCTAGACTATCTACACCATGACGATCGCATTAACCCCAGGAGCATCGGCGCAAACATCCGTGGGCTGATCGAAGAGTTTCTCCGGAAAAGGCCGCAGCTCCATGTGGCCCTCGCCTGGTGGGCTCCGGACGAGACTGGTGCGGGACCGGTCAAAGTGTTCGATGGTCAGCATAAAGCGGCGGCTCAGATCATGTTGGGTGTTCGAACGCTACCCGTGAGGGTCTTCTTAGACCCGGACAAAAACGTGCTGCTCACTGCAAACACGAATGCGGGCTCCAAACTGCGCCAGGTTGCTTTTGATGTCGCGGTCATGCGCCATCTCGGCAGCAGCCTCTTCATGGAGCGAGTTCGGCAGTATCAGGAGATGAAGGGGCTCGCCGAGCAGGACTACAGCTTTAGCGAAAAGGACTTGGTGACCTTCTTTCGCGGCGAAGGTCGCGAAATGCTTCGTTACGTCATTGACGCGGTGCGAGACTCCATCACCCACAACAAAGACAACCACCTGATGGAATTTGTTGAATGGTCGGGCAAGAGCGCCGATCGGCCCCTCGCATACTCCGGCGTTGAGAGGACCTTCTTCCGTGAGTTTCTGTACAAGAAGGCCCTGGAAACTCCGATCGACGAAGGCTTGGAGCGAGGCGAGAACCCTCGCGTCTTGGAGCGCGAGCAGATGGTCCGGTTGATGAGCCTGTTTGCCGAGGCATTTTTTGTGGGTAAATGGGACCCGGAGATGGGAGGGCGAAAACTCGAAAACCGACTCCAGAAGGGCGACCCCATCCCCGAGCAGCATCTGCGAGCCTGGCGAATTGCCCGAGAGGAGATCCTTGGCAACGTGCTCCGGTGGGTCCGGCTGGTCATCGAGAACTACAACGCCTATACGGGTCGACTGGTGGACAAGGATCGGGTGTTACAGTATCCGTTGCCCGAAGAGTTGTGGCAGAGAATCGAGAATTTCCTTCGCAATTTGGCTCGACTTCCTTGCTGGATCGACAGGAATCTCAGCAACACGGTCTTTGGCGTTAAGCAAAACC
>JBDRTC010000766.1:0-2886 GCA_043824335.1 Planctomycetota bacterium
AATCATCGCCTCGATTTTCGTTTCCAAACGGCATTCCATCGCCCAAACCCACCATTTTTACAGGTTTGTCCCCCTGATCGCCAAATCCGAAACCCTTTTCTACAAAATCCCGTGCCAAACGCAAAGTGCGGAATGCACCCCTCGGTGCCCGGCTTGCCTGGCTGCCATTCGCAGGGGGCCACCGAACCGGAGGCGATGGAGAATATCACGGATGCCATCCGGGAGTACCTGGAAGTGGTCGCCGAGCTGAGCCGCGACAAGATCGTCCGCGAGGTCGAAGTGGAGGCTTAGTCGTGCCGAGGTTGCCCGGCGTAAGTCCTCGTTTCCAACCCGGCGGTTGACAACGAGATCCCAATCAAACGCACCGGCACTGTTCGTGGACTCGCGACGGAAAAACCCTCACCCCGGCCCTCTCCCAGAGGGAGAGGGGGCATCTCAATCCTCCACCCGCAGCTTAATCTCATCGGAGTTGGCCTTCAGCTCCGGGGCGTACATGGCCCAGGCCTTGGTGGGTAGCGCGCTGAACTTGCCGGGGATCTCGGCGCGCATGCGGTAGCTGGCGCTGTGCTTGCCGCGGGCCAGGGCGCGGACGAAGAAGACCACCCGGTTGTCGCGGAACTCCATGTAGGCCCCCAAGGCGTTCCCCGTGTAGCCGCTGCGCAGCTCGACCGGCTCGAACCCGGCCGGCTTCATGTCCTCGAACACGAGGTACTCGTAGTCGTTCTTCGAGTCGATCTCCAGCTCGATCTCGACGAGTTGGCCGCTTTTGAGAGTGGAGAGGTCTTCAAGTTCCTCCCGCTCGTACTTTTCGACCTTCTGATCGACCGCCTGGCCCCGCGAGCCGGCGACCGCGACGGTCTTCTCGACCTTCGTGAGCCGGTAGTACTTGCGGTTGACCTTGATCTCCAGCCCTGCCCGGGTGATGTAGTCCTCCAGCGTGAAGTTCGTCAGGTAGCCGTTGAAGTAGAGCGGGCCGCGGCCTTTCTTCACCAGCTCGACCACGTGCTCGCCGTCGGCGATTGCTTCGCCTTCGAGCACGAATCTGTTGTCGAACGTGAAGAGGTTGGCCGGCGTGATTTCGACGGCCTTCTGAAGCTCGCCGTCAAAACGCACCTCGACGGTCATCTCCGGCTTGTCCTCGCCGCTTGCGCGGAGGAAGTCGGCCATCGCCTCGACGCACAGGGCCGTGTCGCGGGTCGAGTTCCAGTAGGTCGCGTGCTTGCGGTTGTTCAACAGGTACTTGACCAGTCGCGGGGCCGTCTCGCCCTTGGGATCGGTCTTTGCCAGCAGCTTTAGGAAGTAGGCGTGGGCCTCGTACTCGCTGCCGTACCAGTACCACCAGTAGCCGCCGGGCAGGTTCAGCCAGGCGGTCTGGTTCTCGTCGTCGGTGACGAGGTACTGGCCGATGTTCCGCATCACCATGTCGAGCTTTTCCTTCTCGCCCTGTTTCTCCAGGGCGATGCCGTACATGGCCATGCCGTAGACGGCCAGCTTGGTCCGGTCGCGGTAGAGGAAATCGAGCATTTCCGGGCTTTTCACGCCGGCGTCGACCAGCACCATGTAGACGAAGGCGTCGAGGTTGTCGGCTCGGTCCTTCCACGGCTTTTTCTTGGGGTCCTCCAGGGCGTTTTGGAGCCGTTGGACCTGCTCGTTCTGGTACTTTGCGAGCCAGGCGAGACCCCGTTCGAGCATGCCGGGCACGAGGGCCACGTCGTTGTGTTGGGCGATCTGGAGCCCGTGGACGACGTGGGCCGTCGTGTGTGGCGTAGAATGCTCGCCCCAGCCGGAGAACCAACCCCAGCCGCCGTCGGTTAGCTGCATCTCGGTAAGCCGCTTGACGCCGTCTTTGACCATCCGGCGGACCTCCTCCTGATCGAACACCGGGTTGCGCTTCATACGTTTCCATCCCTTGGCACGCTCCCGATCGTCGCCGATCTCCTGGGCGTTGAGGTTCGCCCGCTTGTTCTTAATGTCCTCCAGGTCGAGCCCCATGTCGATGAGGATCTTTTGGGTGATGACGGTCGGGAGGAAGCGGTTCAACGTTTGCTCGGTGCAGCCGTAAGGGTAGTCGACCAGGTAGGGGAGCGCGTCGACCATGGCCCCGGCCAACGTGGGCGAGTAGCGGACTTCGAGCCGCGACTCGGGCACGCGCCGCTCGGCCGGCACGCGCACGGTGAACTTGCCGCTCTCCTCGTCCGGCCGGATCGCCCCGGAGTAGGAATCCATCTTCAGCATGCCGTGAACGTGGCAGGGGAATCGCATTTCCATGGCGTCCGACTCTTCGTCGGTAAGGGCCTTCATGCGGACGACGATCTCGCCGGGCTGGTCGACCCTCACCCGCCAGTCAATGCGTTCCTCGCCGTTGGCATCGATCTCGACGCTCTTCCCCAATTCCCACCCCGGGAGCTTGGAAGGTCTTATCTTGGCACTGGCTCGCTCGATTTTCGCATCCAGCGAGGTCACCTCCGCGCCCGACACCTCGTCGATCTCCAGGACCACTTCCACCTTCTTCTTGCTCTTCAGGTAGTTATGCACGTTGGCCGAGAGGACGACCTCGTCCTTCTGGATGAAGAATCGCGGGGCCTGCAAGCGGACGATGAGGTCCTTTCGGGTGACGACGTCGGTCTGGCCTTCGCCCACCTTGGTGCCGTGGCCCATGCCCCAGACCTTGATCCGCCAGGTGGTCAGGTTCTCGGGCATTTCCAGCGAGACCTCGGCGGTGCCGTCCTTCTCGGTCGTCAGGGCCCCGACCCAGAGGGCCGTGTCGGCGAACTTCGTGCGTACCGTGGGCTGGACCAAGGGCGCCCCGGGCTGGGGCCCACCATCGGCTTTGGCCGAAAGAGCGAAGGCCATCCCTTCGGCGGCCGCTCCCATGGGAGCCGAGTC
>JBDRTC010000767.1:0-11335 GCA_043824335.1 Planctomycetota bacterium
TAAAGGCCATCCAAAACTTGTACCCGTCCATGCCGTCGGGGAAGTAAAGAACACTCGGATGCACCGACCCGGGGATTGTCTTGAGCGGATCACCGCCAGCATCCCAAGGGTCGCAACTGACGATCGTCGTCAAGGGGTTTCCGGGATGGCGGACGAAGTCCACCCCGAACCCGGACATCGCCAACCGGCTCGAGCCCGCGGCTTCCGATGCCTCGTCCGCCCGAGCACACAACGCGCCGAGCAGGAACCCCAAGTAACCGACGAGCAGCAGCACGCCGAAATGTACGCGTGTCCGATCTATCATCTGGCCACTCCTTATCCGGGATTAGCCTTCTTGGAGTTTCATCGACAGTTCGAGGTAGGGAAGGATTTTCACGGGGCCGTCGAGCCCGTTGAGGTTGATGTTCTTGAGCAAGGGGCGATTACTCTCCACGGCCCGGGCGTTGGCCTCGGTGTTGCGGACGATGATCTTCACGTGGTTGGCGCCGGGCTGGACGGCCTCGGTGATGTCGAGGCGGAAGGGCTTCCACGCCCGCTCGCCGATCCGCTTCCCGTTGACCCACACCTCCGCGGTGACGCCCACCTCGCCGAGGTCCAAGAGGAGCCGCTTGCCCTGGTACTGCGGCGTCAGCGAGAAGTCCTTTTCATAGCTGGCGGCGCCGGAGTAGTTGGCCAGGGCGGTGGGCGTCCAGCACCCCAGCCGGTAACGCACCGGTCCGCTGACGAATTGCAGGTAGTCGCCGATCTCCTCCTGATTCGCCAGTTCGAGGGCCAGGAGGTTGTCCTTGGTGGCAGCCAGGTCGGGGAAGCGCACCAGGCCGTTTTCCGCCGACTGCGGCCGGCCGTTGACATACACGCTGACAGGTCCACGCGCTTTCGGAATCTTCAGGGCGACGGTGCCTGGCGGGACCGGCGCGCGATACCAGCGGGAGCCGCGCACTGGCGGCGGGGTTGGCGAGGAGGAGTCGCTCTTGCTGGTGCTCACGACCAGATCTCGCATCGGCTGGCCGTCCGCGCCGACGAGGCGGAAGTAAAAGCTCGGGTGCCCGGGCCGGGCCAATTTCAGAAGAATCTCATTCCAGCCGTTTTGCAGCCGAACCTCCTGCTTGTGTGCCCAGCCCGCGCGATCTTCCAGGTAGCCCGGCAAGCAGAAGCTCACGACCTTTCGGCCATTGACCCACACCTTGGCGTTCTCCGAAGCGATCTGCACTTGGACGGTCCGCTCGCCGGGCGAGAAGACAAAGGTAGCGAAATAGGCGGCCGCGCCTCGGCCGAAGATCGGCGCCACGTAGGTGGCGTAGGGTGCCACGTCATTGACTTGGCCGAAACTTGATGGCCCGCGAGGGATAGGTGCGTAAATGACCCAAGGCGAGGGCTGCTCGGCAGCATCTTTGGGCGCTTCTTCCTTCGCCGCGGGAAGTGGTTCCAGGGTCTCGATCTCGACCTCGCCGAGGCAAAGGTAGCCAGGGAAACGTGCCTCCGGTTGCCCGCCCTCGGGAAACGCCAGGCGAATGTGCTTCGCCGAGACGCCCGCGGGGAGCGGATATCGCCACAGGCGTTTTGCGTCGTAAGGCTGGCCGTCGGCCGGGATCTCTTGTGGACTGATCTCCAGGAGCTTCTGCCACGAACCGTCGGCGCCCGTAAGACTGGCGTGGACCTCGATCCGCGCGGGCGGACAATGGACTTTGTCCTCGTAGCGTGCCCAGGTGATGCGGATCGCCCGAACCGTGCACACCTCGCCCAGGTTGCGCTGCCACCAAGCCCCTTTGTCCTCGCCCTGGCGTGTCTGCCAGTAGTTGTTGTTGGCGTCTGCCACTCCGTCCGCGGCGGCCCCGGCCGCGTTGTTCGATCCCCAATCGCTGGAGGCCGTTGCCTGCGACAGTCTGCCCGGGAGGATCTTTAACTGGCGCCATCGTAGCACGCTCCCGTCCGGGCCTGGATAGCCCTTGGCCACGTCGACCCGCGCGCCGTCCAACTCCGGACCGAAGGGGACCGTGAAGGCGTGCCGGGCAGGGTCGCCATCGTCGAAGGGTCCAAGCACCAGCCATTGGTTAATCGTGAATCGTTCCGGAGAAAGCCACTGCTCGTCCCATTCGAGGTCATCAAGTTCGGGCGTATGCCAACCCTGCGACTCGCCGGCCCCCGCGGGGTCGAGCTTCGTGCGGGCGTAAGGGACCTCGACGAACTCGGCAAGCGGCTGGAATGTCCAGTCCTCCTCGCCAAGCGCCAACTCGGCCGCCGGACTGGGGTTGTCCACCTTGGCAGAAAACCGCCTCTCGCCGTCGCGCCCCTCAAAGCTGTACTGCTTCTCCGAGGCCGGGGCGGTGCCTTTGACGGTCAGCGGAGTATCAGCGTCCAGGGAATAGTCTTCCAGGTTGGTGTTGACCGCCTCCAGCGTCTGCCGTTGCGGCCCGGGCGCGATGACCACGTAGTGCGCGTCCCATGGGCCGAGGCGCAGGCGGATCTTGGTGCCCTCTTCGGTGTGGGTATAGAACAGGGGTGACCGGGCGCCGTCGGCCGCGTCCCATTTCTCGGGCGTGCCGAAAGTCGGCACCAGCACGACGTTCTCGCGGCCCTCGGGTGTGTCGTTGACGACCCAGTAAACCTCCATCCCGTCGGGCTGGACCCGGCGGGAGTAGTACAGGTTGGCGCTGGAGCCAGCCAAGATCGTGAAGTCCTTGGGCACCTCGGCATCGAGCAGCTCGATCACCTTGGCCAGGTTCGCCTTTACAAAGAAGGCCCGGCCGCCGCGGCCATTCTTGTTGGCGGCGAAATCAGCGTCTTTGGACACTTCACCGAAGACCTCTTGGACCATTCGGGCCAGCTCGGGATCATCGCGGCCGGCTTCCATGGAGATCGTCGGGAGCGAGCCGGTCGCCACCACCAGGCCGCCTTGCGCGTAAAACTCCCGGACCCTGGCGAAAGCCGATCGGCGAAAGGCCGTGGTCGGGGGGAGGACGAGGGCGCGAAAACTCTCCGGCCCGATTTGGATGGTCCCTGCGTCGATCTTCGCCTCGTTCAGGAAATGGTCGTCCGTGACGTCGAAATCCCACTGGGCCCCAACCAGGCGGTTCATCAGGTCGGTGTAATGTGCTTCGGTCAGATCGATGCGGCTCTTTCGCTGCTGCGCTTCGGCTTGGGGACCCAAGGAGTTCGCCCAGACTGTAGTGATCGGATAGTACAAGAGCGCCGGGGCGACGTGACTCCCCTGGGCGTTCATGAACGAGATCCGCCGGGCGTAGTCGGCGTAGCAGTGGAACTGGGGCCACCAGGGCTGGCGCCAGTCGGTCACCGGCGGGAAATTGACGATTTCCTTGCCGTAACTGAACCAGGGGGTCAAGAGGGTCGGCCCCCAGGCGCCGATCGCGTTGGTCCCGTAGCGCAGCTTCTCCGGGCTGATGAACGAGTCGGCCCCCTGAAGGATCTGGTTTTCACACCAAAACGGCCGCTTGAGAAAATGGGCTACCGAGGCGGTCTCCTTGAAATCGCGAGGGGAGCGGCCCCGCTCCCAAAGTGAGTCGATCCCCGGCATGGGCATGTGGCGCTGGATCCGCATCAGGTCGCCGATGCCCCCGAGGAGCGTTTCCTCCCATTCATGCCCGGTCAGCAGCACGCGCCGCTCCCCCAGCCATTGGCTCACTTGACCCCAATAGTTTACCGCGTACAGTTCGGCGAGCACGTCGAGGTAGTCGCAACGGACCTTCTCGGTCATCTTCCCACCCTCGTGGAACAACAGCGGCAGGAACTGCTCCAGGCGGTATCCCTTGATGCGGGCGAACGCTTCCGGCAGTTCGGGCGTCCAGAAGCGGGGGAACTGCCCCATCATCGGCACCCCTTCGTGGTCGGAGACCACCGAGGTGATCACGTCGCCGAAATACGGCGCGAACTGCCGCTCGTGTTCCCCCAGGACACGATCGATGTAATAGGCCACCGCCTCGCGGCTGAGCAGGTCCGTTCCCCAGCCTCCGTGCACGCGCCCACCGTCGTGGACACAAAAAACCATGACTCGCCAATTCCCCTCGGGAACCTGCCACTGGAAGCGGTCTCCGTCGACGCGCTCCGCAAGCACCTGGAGAGTCTCTTCGATCAGGGCCCCGTCAGGGCCCAGCTTGGCGGCCGTGGCCACCGTCGGGCTTTCCAGGCCATCGAAGGCGACCGGAGCAGGTCCGGCCACTGTCTTCTCCACGCAGGCCAACCGTTTGCGCGCGTACTGGGGCCGCTCCTGAGTCACGCGGCTTTGAAGGGGCGGGTCCAGGTTCCAGGGGTCGCGGTACTCGCCCTGGGGCCACAGGTAATCGGTAATGAACCCGACCATGAACTGCTGCTTCTTGCCCTCTTCCAGCGCGGCGCGCATACCCTCCATCCACTCCGGCGACATGTAGGGCGTGCGCAGCCCCCAGAAACCAAACACGTAGGCCCCGTAAACCCGCTGCCGGATCATCTCGCGGATCTGCTCGCGGACCCGCTCGGGCTCGATCTCCTCCACCCAGGCCCAGTACGGAATAACGCTGTACTCTCTTGGAGGATCCTGAAACTGAGTCAACAGGTCCGGTTCGGCAGCCTCGGTCCGATGAGTCCCTGCCCAGCAGGCAGCGGTCACCGCCAAGATGCAGACCAGACGCGACCACTTTTCGACTTTCTTGGGGGTGGCGGAGTTGTACATGATCTTAACCTCACATGCGTGTTGCTGAAGCAGAGGAAATGGCAACGAACTGCACGACATAAGATTGCCAACCTGATTCATTTGATAAACACCTGATGCCTGCCTCCGACGACGATCAGCTCCGCCGCCGAGACGGGCTTCCCATCGAGAGTCATTGCTCGCCCCTCAATGTTGCCCACAACCGTAATCGTGATCTTCAACTCGGCAGGCAGGCCCATCAAGAAGTAATTCGTCGGATGGGCCTCTCCCGCGTCCCAGATCCACTGCGCGTCGGAGATATCGGGCGGGTTTTCACCCGTGAAAGCCGGGATCGGCGCAGCGGCGAGTCCAATCGCAACAACGATGATACATGCTGGCAGAATGCTGCCCGGCGGTCGCATCTTTCGCTCCTTTGTTGGACGTCCCCTATGGTGACCTCTCCGCGCCCGGACCTTGGAACTGGAAAGCATAGAGTTTAGCCGATCGCATGACGATCTTCAGCCGCACCGGCCGCCCGGCCAGGGCGGAAAGGTCGGATTCCCCCTTCCACTTCACCGTGTAGGCGACGTCGTTGAACAGGATCCGGTCGCAGTCATCCAGGGCGAAGCCGGGAACGGGCCGGCCTTGTTCGTCCTGAATTTCCACTTGCGCCGCTCCCATGGCTGCCACGTTGATGTTCAACTCCAGGTGATCTCCGTTGAAGACGATCGGCGGCGTGACCAGCCAGCCGCCCGTATAGGGTGCGTCGGCCGATACGAACCCGTCGAGCCGCTGAACGACCACGCCGTAGTGCTGGCGCCCCCAACTCGACTTGTCTTGTCGCTCCTCGTTGCTCAACATCCGAAAGCCGCCGTGGGTCCAGGGCCAGCCGCTGTAGTACTGATAAAGGTAGCTGCCCTTGCGGATGCAAAATGGCGTGGCCGCAACAATCCCGCAATCGGGCTCCCCGGGGAGCCCCCGGGCGATGTACGGTTTGCGGTCGTAGCGGATCCAATGGAGTCCGTCGCGGCTGGCGGCGAACTGTGCGTCGTTCACTCCGTCGTTGGGAGGACGATTCTCGCTGGGACGGAAATGCTGGTACGTGAAGGGGAACATGAAATAGGCGTCGGCCGCGTAGGGATAAGGGTACACATTGTGGTGGTAGATGTCCGAATCGGGCGGGTCGAGCTCGTCGGCGGTCATCACCGTTTGAACCTGATCGTCGGGCCAGGGCTTGGTAATGTCGTCCATCTCCACGCGTCCCAGGGCACGCCCGGGCCGGTAGAGCTTCGGGGCGACGACGGGCGGATCGCTTTCGATCGGCGATACGAAGGGGAAATGAAGGGCGTTTGTCCCTTCCACGGGCACGCGCAAGTAGACCACGTACTTGTTCACCCGGTCGTCCCACCACGCCTGCTTCTGCGTATCCCAGGCCGGCGGCAGGTGGCTGACGTGCTCCGGCGGCAAGTTCCAGTGAAGCCCGTCGGCCGACGTCCCCGCGAGCGTGCCCTGGGGTCCGCGATAAACCATCTTGTATCGCTGGTCGGGTTTGCCGTGCAGGTCGACGAAGACGAAGGCCAGCTTCTTGTCCTCCAGCAGGATGTTGTTCTCCTTGGAGCCTTGGTACTCTACCAGGCCGAGATTGGGCTTCTCCCAGTCGAGCCCGTCCTTGCTCGTGGCGTAACACATCCGCGACCGTCCCCCACCCCACTGGTCGTTGTCGTACGCCTGGTACCACATCTTATACACGCCGCCATCCTCAGCGACGCTGAAAAAGATCAACCGGAAGGCATCCCAAGGCTTATCGCTCTTGAGTATGGCTCCAGGACGTTTTACAGGAGGATTGACCACCAACTGCACGTTCTCCGACGACTCGATGAAGCGATGGTCGATGAACAACTGCTTGGCGTTGCCAATCTGCCACGGCCCCGTGCGCGACTCCTGGGCCAACGCGCAGGTCATCGAGGCGAAAGCCAACACCAAAGCCACACAGAACTCTCGTCTCATGAGCAATCCTCCATCGCTGTGATCGTCCGACCGAGGAAAGGGCCCGGGTGATTCTGTCTTGCTCGTGTTGCCGCTGCTTTTGGAATCATTTCTCCCGCCGCTGTCTGAGAATCAGTTCGGAATGCAGTGCCCTTTCCAGTCCAGTTCCACGTCGGCCGGCAGTGTTGCGGTGATCGACAATTCGAAGGGTTGCGGGTCGCCGGAGGGTTCGACCGCGATGCGCCAGGCTTGCCAGGCAGCCTCATGGGTGGCGCGGCCGAGCACCGGCTGGCAGGGGATCGTCTGGCCGGCAAGTCGGCCTTGGACGTGGAAGTAGCTTCCGATGTTTCTCCAGGCCAGCGCGGCCGAGCCCCGGCTCATTTGAGCGCTGACGACCAACGTGCCGCCGTCGGCACATGGCGGGACGTGGCCGGTCACGAGGAGAGGTCTCAGCCCGTAGCCGGCCGGCACAGGGACAGGTGGTTTGGCGGCGGTCACTGCCAGTCGCAGCCGCCCCAGGTTGTGTCCGTCGGGGTACCCTTGAACCAGCGTAAACGTCAGCTTCGTGCCGCCGGGAAACCCCAGCGACTCTTTCCCCAGCCGGGGCACGTCCTCGCAGTACCAGTGGGCCTGGTCCAGGCATTGGGTCACACTGTCGCGGGCGTACGGGGTCGGCGAAGGGCCCGGGTGCGCCGCTTCGATGAACAGGCTCGGCTCAAAGATCGTATCGCAATGCACGATCCACCAGGGAGAGTGATGGCCCCAATAGAGCATCAGGAAGACTTCCGGATTCTCCTCATCCAAGTCCCGCAGGGTCTCAATCACTGCATTGTGGATCGCCTCGGTGGAGTAGACGCCCGGCAGGTGATCGTGATTCGGAGCGAAGCCGTTGGGGAAGTCTTGCGGGGCAAATCCTGTCATGTCGCCCCGGACGTCGTGCCAGAAATCGACACTGTAAAGATCGAAAACCCCGCCGACGAGCTTCCGGCTCTCGCTCAGCCGCTGGAGGCTGTGGACCAGGGCTCTCTCGGTGTTTCTCGCGAACATGCCGCCGGTGCCTTGCTCGCCCTCCAGGGACCAGGAACCGAAATTGTCGATGATCGCGTAGGGTCGGTCGTGTCCCCGCACCACGCGACGCGAGCGTCCGCGCACATGCGCCAGGAAGCGGCGGCGGGCCTGGCCGGCTTCCGCCACGCCCAAGACCGTCTCCATGCACGAGAACCGCTCGCCGGGCGCCAGCGTCGCGCCGGGAAAATGCCGCAGCCGACCCTGTCCCTCCTGCCCCATCGCCCAGCCGGACGGATGGGCCAGGCTGAAGAAGAACTGGCCGTCCAGATAGACTGGAAATCCCTGCCCGCCCTCCGAGACTTGGCCACCGGTCTGATAGCTGCCCAGCCGCACGTTGAGCAAGCGAACCTCATGATCGTCGTGATTGACCACTTCCATCCGCTGATGCCGATCCGCTGCTCGGCCGCGCCAAAATCGAGCTCCAACTCCGCCACGTTGCCCAAGGAGATCTTTCGGCCGGTCAGCCGGTTCTCCCACGACTGGGCGCGCAGCCCTGCCGACGTATCGAGCCGGAAGAGGAAGAACGGCGAATGCAGCTCCACCTGGTCCCCGCGTCGCACCATGCGGCAAGCACCTTGCCCGGGGCCCTCTGCGCCCACCTCGGTCCATCCCGGAAGGACAAGGCTCACCAGCAAAGCCCCGCACACGATTCTCACGATATTCTCCTGCATCGGTTTGTCTTTCCACTGCAGGGCTCGTTCCGGCTCCAGAGCATCGCCGCCGGTGGCTGGCCAAATCGACATACACTCTACTGGTTTCGCTCCTTGCAGAACGCGATGACTTCGGCCAGGTACTTTCGCGTCGATTCGTGCGAAGGCATCGCTTTGTTGAAGATCCACAGGATGTGCCTCTCGGTCGGATCGATGCGGGCGTAGGGGATCATCTGCTCGGCGGCCTGCCGGACCAGCCGGTTCGCCCGATCCGACGCCGTCTGGCACTGCTCTAACTGTTTGGCGACTTCGTCAGCCGCTCCCCCCGCACTCATGGCCAGCAGAACCCGGTCAAAAGCGGCCCTGGCCTCCTGAACCGCACTGAGCAGCTCGAAAACGGTCATGAAGTTCTCGGTCTTATAGATCACGTAATCCAACTCATCGCGCGAGCCGGGCCAGACCTTGGGGCGCGCCTGCCGCATCAACTCCAGAGCCTGACCGCAATGGGCCGCGCGACCGTCCCAGAACTTCCGCTCTCCTTCTGCCGCCTGGACGGCCTTTTCCAACTCCTGGGGATCGAGCTTCAGCTTCTCCTCCTTGAAGTCGACTCTTCTCAGTGCAACCCCCATGCGGTTGCTGGCAGCCCAGGTGCTGAACAGCCCTCTCCTTCCATGCCAGCCCAGCGTCTTCTCGTTTTCCTCGAGAAGCAGAAATGCTTTCAGGAGCGCATCCAGGGCCTCCGGGCCGTACAGGCGGCGAAGGTAGCGTTCGTAAAACGACTGGCAGCGGATTTCCGGGTTCCAGGCGCCTTCGGCGATATACTGGGCGCTGGGCTCTGCACCACGCGCCTTGTTCAATTGCCCGAGGATGCCCGTCAACCCGTAACGAACGCCGCCGGAAATGATCTCGTCGTGGTCGTACATCATCGCGTTGAGTTGCATGTTCAACTCGCATCCATCGTCGGTAATCCTCGGCCACACGACCAAGTCTCGCCCTTGGATCCCATCGAAGTAACTCATCGCCGTTTCACCCCGAAAGTTCACCATGTTCATCAGGGAGACGTCCTTGGGCAGCGCGGAATCGAGCGCGCGGAGCTGGCCGCCGCGGAAGATCAGCTCCGCTCCGAGCTTTGCCGTGGGATAACGTGCTTTGATCCTGCGCACGAGCTTGTCGGCCACGGCGATGTCGGCCAGATCGAGGTCTGCCAGACCGAGGTCCTTGGCGGCGGCCGGCTTCTCTGGAATCAGCGGGCGCAGGCTGGCGTAGTCACGGATAAGCGCCTGGATCTGAGGGTCATTCGCCGGGATGTCGTGGACTGGCCGGCCGCTTCCAATGAGTTCCGATCCGCTGACGACCCAATAGCGGTCCGCCTCGGGATAGCTCTCGATCATGCTTCGCACGGCGGCCTCCCAGATGTCTAGCACGGCCGGATCGCTGGGGGGAAGCGACACGCCGCAGTAGAAACTGCGGCCCCGCTTGGAACCCGGCGGCACGAGGCTCGTCGGCACAAACGGAATCTCGCCCATCGTCAGCCAAACCTGCACCTTGCGCGTGTGCGCGTAGCGAATGACCTCGCGGAGGAACTCGCGGGCGGTGCGGTAGGCGTCCTCTTGTGTTTGAACGCCCGCGAACTCGGGCGGACCGAGGTACCCATCTTCCGGAAAACACTCCCGGCCGACTTTCACGCTCCCCGCGGTTCCGCTGGCGCCGGGCCACGCGACGAAGCCGGACTCCTTGGTTCCGCTGATCTCCATCACCTTCCCACCGTGGGAAAACTCGGCCCAGGGTCCACCCATCCCCCAGTAAAATTGCAGAACATTCATCTTCAGTTTGGCCAACTGGTCGATTTCGCGGCGGAAATCTGCCAGACCCATGTACCAGCGAATCCCGTGCCAGCAGTGCATCCCGCGATCCTTGAATACCGGCTCCATGCGCACGTCGAGCGCGGGTAGAGCCAGTTCAGGCTTCTGCTGGGGGATGATGTCGTTGGTCAATTGAAACACGGTCCCCAGCCGCTCCAAAAGCTCGTAGGCGGCGTACATCGTGCCCGTCTCGTCGTTGCCGCCTGCCACCACCGCCGGCGTACCTGCCAAATCGATGCTCTTCAGAACGAGTCCTTGCGGTTTCATGCCGGCGAAACTGACAAGCTCTTTTTCCTGGGCGGAAGCGGCGAGAGGGTTGCTCTCCGGGCCGCCGACCACGATGAGCGGCTTCTGCGGCGGGACCTTATCGCTGGTGACGATCGAAAACTCCGCCCCGGAAAGCTTTTCGAGGTACCGCTGCAACTCGCCGGCCACCCAGCGGTCGAAGGTGTCACCCTCGCCGCCGACGACAATCACGGCTTCCGCCTGTCCTCCTTTTGCCAGGAAGCGCTCCTGCGCTGAAGCTGCATCTGCGAAAAACAGAAACGCTGTCGCGACGACGGCCACCAGACACTGACGGCATGACAACCGATCTGACATGGCTGCCTCCCTTCTATGAGCGTAAGTTCCGACTGTGGGGAAACAACACTGCACCGGCGAGCTTCACTCCGACTTCAGCTCGAAGTTGAAGGTGTTCTGGCCCGCCTGCACGTCGGCCGTGAGTTCCGACTGGGTGTTGTAGCGGGCCGGCACGGCCTCTTCCGTTTCTTCGATCATCGTATCCGGTGGGGCGGGCGGCACGGCGGCGATCTTCTTTCCTGTCTTGCGGTCCCAGCGGATCTCGACCCGGGCGGTACCGACGCCCGGTCCCTTCGCGGCCGGGATCGAATAGCGTCCCCCCTTGATCTCACCCCAGGCCGCGGCGTCGGCGGCGCCGCCGGAGGGGGTGAAGCTGATCGTACCGCCGTCGACGGGCTCGCCGTCCAACGTCACCTCTCCGGTGACTGCCGCCCGGTTAGATCCATCGCAGCCGGCGATCACGACCAGCAACACCGCCAGCGGCGCCCAAGAAAGGTTTCTTCGAATCATGAACATCTCCCTCCTCTTTCGCAAAGGTCATAGGGGATAGAAACAAAGGATTGCTGCCA
>JBDRTC010000768.1:0-7160 GCA_043824335.1 Planctomycetota bacterium
GGCGAGGCGGAGTCCCACAGAGCGGGTGCCTCCGCCTGTGGCTTGGCGAACATCGGCAGGTTCGGGTAGCGGTCGCAGATTGGACAGTTGGTGGCCCTGCAACCGGGCAACAGCGTCAACAGTACGGTCCCGGTGGTGATGATGCGCAGGGCTTTGGCCGAACTCAGGCTCCAGAATTCCGGGAAGTCTACCTGTTCGGCGTCAAAGCCGCCATTGATCAGCAGATTCTCACCTTCAGCCACCGCGCCTTCCAAGGAAGAGGACAAGATTGCGATACCCAACAGCGCTAGGAACGGTTTCATTGCGTTTTCTCCTCAGTTGCCGAACTATGGCTCGCGGTACACATGCACACCGTACGGTCCGAACGAGTCGATCAAATCACCGCCGCGCACTAGGGGCCGGTCGCCATCCTCCCGCCAACGCTCGAGTGACTCCGCTCCGCCCGGTAACTGAAGCTTTGCCTCGACCTCGGTGTTCCGCTCGTTGACCGCAAGGACCCACAGCTTCCCTCCCACACGGCGGCCCATGGCGATTATCGCACCATCCGCTGACTCGGCCTCGACGTTGAGGGAGAAAAGTAGATGTATGACAACGGTTCGCATTGCAGGTCCCCAACTGATAGGCATTTGAGTCAATTCTTCTACTTTCGATTCACGTGACTTCAATCCAACTTGGTGAGATCGAGGAAGACGATGCTCGAAGGATTGCCAACCGGGGTATAATGGCCGGTGAATTTGAGGCCGCCGGTCTTGCGATTCACCTGGAAGACGGCGATGTTGTCGGCTCGCTGATTGCAGCAATAGAGGAACCGGCCAGTGGGATCGAAGTTGAAGCTGCGCGGATAATTCCCTCTTGTCCATTCTTCCCCCGTAAACGCGAGGCCGCCGTTTGGGCCAACGGAAAAGATTCCGATGCTGTCGTGCAGCCGGTTGCCCGCATAGACAAATCGGCCATCGAATGAAACCAAGATCTCGGAACAGAAATTACTCCCGGCAAAGCCGGGCGGCAGGGTCGAGACCGTTTGGCGTGCGGTCAACCGGCCCGCTCGGGCATCGTAGTCAAACAAAACGATGGTCGAGCCTTCTTCCTGAATGGAGTAGAACCAACGGCCATTGGGATGAAAATGGAAATGCCTCGGCCCGTCTCCGGCCTGCAGCGCGACTGCGGGTGGTTCATTCGGAGTCAGCACGCCTATCTGCTCGTCGAACTTCCAAACGAAGATTTGATCCAGGCCCAAATCGGCATGCAGCACGAAGCGTCCCGATGGGTCGGCCTGAATCATGTGCGCGTGAGTCCGATCATGTCCGCTGAAGGCAAAGCTGCCCGGTGGAGCGTTGGTCGCCTTGGTGGGGCCAATCTTGCCAGCATCGATCTTGATGTCCGTGGCGTTGTCCAGCCGACCGTCAGGCAGAATCGGCAACACCGCTACTGAGCCGCCAAAATAGTTGGCCACCAACAGGAACCGTCCTGACGGATGGATGCTCACATAGGTGGGACCGGCGCCTCCGGAGCGGACGGTGTTGAACAACGTCAAATGCCCGTCTGCCCGATCGACGGAGAAGGCGCTGACCGAGCCTTCCTTGTCTTCCCCCACGCGATCCGTCTCATTGGCGCAGTACAGTCGGGTTCCGGTCGCATTCAAAGCCAGGCAGCTAGGGCTTGTTCCCATCTCGAAAATGCCTGTGGGTGTCAGCGCCCCGGTGGCGCGATTCACCTGAAAAAGGTGTATGCCGCGACCATTGCCGGGCGGCAGATCCACCTGTGTTGGCAACACATCGCGAAGCGGAGAGCTGAAGGTGCCCACATAGGCAGTGAGAGGCCCACTGGCTTCATTCGATTGGGCGTGGAGCAAACCTGCGATGAGCGGCGTTGTCCCCGCCAGTGCGACAGAAGTTCTTAGAAACGAACGCCGGGAACGGTCGAGTAAAGCCACGGCAAAAACAGTCCGTATGGTCAATGGGAAAAGATGGAAACGGCCCGAGGTGCCTCTCCGCCAATCGACAGGAACCACCCGGCAAAGGCAAATCATGGCTCTGGCAGGTCTTGATTTCCGTCCTATAGTTGCTCTCTTAGGTTTGCGATCTCCGTCTGCTGAATCGCGACGAGTCGACAGAGAGATAACCTTGTAGTTGCAGAAACGAACGACTGACACTCAGACTTCAATTCCGGTGTCGGCAGAGGTCCATCAGCCGCCGCACCGCGCCCACGACGCGGTCCTCGACGCCTGGCCGGAAGGGGCCGTGGATGCCGAAGTAGACCATGGCCGTGGCCCCTTCGTAGCCCCCCTCTTTCAAGACGCGCTCCGAGGGGATGTAGGCCGGGACGCTGTTGGAGTAGCTGGCCACCCAGAGCCGTTCGCCCGCGAACTCCTCTTTAAGCCTCAGCGCGTAGTCGATCACGGCCTCGCCGGCAATGGCGACGATCGATAGGTCCTCGCCGAAGCGGACGACCTGGATTGGGCAGGGAACCGTCGCGGGAATCGAGCCTTCCTTCTCCAATCGCGCCAGCAGCCGCTCGGTGAGCCGCTGGTCGTACTTGTTGCCCTGGCCGCGGCGCTCCTCCAACTCCTTTCTTGTGGGCGGGTCGACCACCGGTAGGTCGACCACCTCGTAGGCGGCGCTTAGGCGGCCGCCGACCGGTTGGAGCTCGCCGGCCAACGCCTTGTCGACGGCGGCGGCCAGCGACTTGCCGTGCTGTTCGGCCAATTCTATCTTACCGCGCGGGTCGGGGTTCGAGTCGCCGCCGCAACCGATCATGAACAGCGCCGTCGCGCCGGGATGGGCCGCCTCCAGCGCAATCTGCGCATAGCCCGCGTAATCGCCGTTGTAGTGGTAGATCGGCGTGGTCGTATTGTGACAGGCGTAGCCGAACAGCACCGCCGCGAGCTTGCCCTGCGCGTCGGTCACCTGCAGGACGGGCACACTGTGGTCGACGGGCACCAGGGCGCTTCGATCGACCTGCTCGCCGTTCTTCAACGTGCGCCTTGCCCGTCGATTGATGGCGAACGTGGCCTTGCCTTCGCCGTAGGCCAGTCGGGCTGGCCGCAAGTCGGCCGAGGCCGCCTCGATCAGCTTGACGAGCTTGTCCTGGAGCGTTCGGGCATATGCTTCGGCATCGGCATGTTGCTCGGACGTCAGGCCGTAGGCCACCGGCGCGCAGGCGAGCACGACGGGGCCGCAGTGGGTGTGCGAGAAGTTCAAGAGGACCCGGCCCCTGTCGATCCCCGTGCTCTTCTTCGCGCGGGCGCAGACGGCGTCGCCCAACTCGCGAGGCATGCCGATCAGGTCGGTGGTGACGACCACCAGCCGGCTGCCCGCCGAGTCCTCGATTGCCAGTGCCTTTGCCCAGAGCGGGTGGATCGTGCCCTCGGGCAAATGGTCCCGCGCGGCGTAGCCGGCCATCCAGACAGGCTTCTCCGGCGTGATGTCGACGCGGGCGATACCGACCTTCCAGTCGGCGGCAAGAGCCGAGCAGGTCCATAACCCGAGCAAAACGCTCGTACACAGCAGTCGAATCGATCTCATGGCTGATCTCCGAGTCTGCAATCGGCAGCGAAATGGATGGCCCCCCGACAGGACGGCCGGCGACACACGCGATTATCTCCGCTCGGGCGGCCCCGGGCAATCGGGCCGTGGCGGCGTGGTTGGTAGGCAGTTCCCGAACAAGGAAAGGATGCGTTCGGACCCAGTGCATCCGCAATGTGTCGAAAATCGTCCATTCTTGACGCATTCCCGGCCCGAATCAGGCCGGTCACGCTCGCCGCAGAATCCCCAGCTTCGGATCTTCCCTGGACTGAAGAACCCGTTATCCTGACGCAAGGCGCCAGTTTTCCCAAATGACATAAGTCCTTATAGGGCAACGCGGACGGAGTTTTTAGGAGGCACACGGGTTTTGGCAAGGACAGGAGGCGCTGCTAAGATAGGATGGATCTCAAGCCTGGAACCGTTTCCGGCTCGGTCCAAATGGGAAATATCGGGTAGAGTGTGGGCACCCGGTCGTGCAGACGCGCCCGTCGAGCGACACCACCCTCGGATGCACGGCAGGTTCCGTGCCCTTCCTCTCCCGTCCCCCCTGCCGACGAAAACCCTTGGAGCAACGGCCATGACCACGACTTCCCCACGACGCCGCAGCACGTTTCGAATGAATCGGCGACAGTTCACCAAGACGGCGACGCTGGCCGCGACCAGCGTACTCGGCGCTCCGGCCGTGTTGCGCGGCCAGAACCTGAACGACAAGCTGAATGTGGCGGTAGTCGCTACCGGCGGTCGAGGTGGGGCCAGCTTGGGCGCGGCGGCGGCGTCGGAAAACATCGTGGCGCTGTGCGACGTCAACGAGGCGAATCTCAACGCAGCAGCCAGCCGGTTTCCCAAGGCCCGCAAGTTCGTCGACTTTCGCAAGATGTTTGATCGCCCCCAGGAATTCGACGCCGTGACGGTCGCCACGTGCGAGCATACGCACGCAATGGCCACGATGTTGGCGCTAGCGCACAAGAAGCACGTCTATTGTGAGAAGCCGCTGACGCACGACGTGTGGGAGGCGCGACAAATCCGGCTGGCGGCTGCCGAGGCCAACGTCGCCACGCAGATGGGCATTCAGATTCATGCCGGTGAGAACTATCGGCAGGTCGTCGAGTTGATACAGACCGGCGCCATCGGCCCGGTCAAGGAGGCGCATGTGTGGGTCTCGCGGGCGTGGGGCTGGCAAACGGTAGAGGCGGCCCGGCGCAACAGCGACATCGTGCAGGTAACCGAGCGCCCGAAGGAGGAGATGCCGGTACCGCCGCACTTGAACTGGGACCTGTGGATTGGACCGGCGCCGTATCGTCCGTACCACGAGGTCTATTTCCCGGGGCCGAAGTGGTATCGGTGGTGGGATTTCGGTAACGGAACGATGAGCGACCTGGGCAGTCACTTCAACGACTTGCCTTTCTGGGCCCTGAAGTTGGAGTACCCGCTGACGATCGAAGGGAGCGGCCCGCCGCCGCACCCGGAAATCGCCCCGGCGTCGATGCAGGCCACTTACCAGTTCGGGCCACGCGGCGATATGCCGCCGGTGCAACTGACCTGGTATCAGGGCGAGAACAAGCCCGAGATTTGGAAGCGCGGCGACATCCCCAAGTGGGGTAGCGGCCACCTCTTCATCGGCGAAAAGGGCATGCTGCTGTCCGATTATGGCAAACACGTGCTGTTGCCGGCGACTGAATTCGCCGAATTCAAGCGGCCCGAGCCCTTCCTTCCTCGCGTGAAGGGCCATCACGCCGAGTGGCTCGAGGCGTGCAAGACGGGTGCCACGTGCAGCGCCAACTTCGAGTATTCTGGCTGGCTCACCGAAGCGAACCACCTGGGCAACGTAGCCTATCGTGTCGGCAAGAAGCTCGAGTGGGATCACCAGCAGATGCGAGCCACCAACGCCCCAGAGGCCGACCCGTTAATTCGGTGCCCCTACCGCGATGGCTGGTCGCTGCTGTAGACGCGGCGGCGAGTTGTTGATGTCCCGGACTACGTTTAGGTAGTGTATTTCTTACTTCAGGCTCTTGAGCATCGCCAGCAGCCGGTCGGTTATCTTGGATGCCGCTTCGAACTCGACCCGGTTCGTGCCCAACCAAGTCTCGTACCCGCCAAGCTTGTGTTGCTCGGCGGTCGGCAGATAGCCGCTTGTGCCGTTGGCGAGGGAGACCACGAAGGTCGGTCCGAGCGGGCTCTCGGCCTTTAACTGGAGCCCGATCTCGACGAAGACCTCGAACGGAATGGCACATACGCCCCAATCTCCGATCCGCAGGGCCTGCAGATCCACCGTGACCTCGTCCGAAGATTCATTCTGGCTCAGGACCCGATGGGCGTAGGTTACCTCGTGCCGGTGGTACGGCTTGGCGTCCTCGGGCTTGGCCAGGATCTTTTTGGCGTAGGCCATCTGCTCGTCGGTCGGCTTGCGAACGGCCAGCGTTAGTTCCTCCTTGGCGGCCGTCAGGGCAACGTAATCGCGGAACTGAACATCCTGATGCGCTTTGCAGACCGGACCGCCGTCAGTTGCGAAAGCACGTTCACCAGGACCGATCGCCAGTTCGCTACCTCGCGGCGCAAGGACCACCGCTGGGCAAGACCCCGAAAGCTCGTTTGGTCCACGGTGGGCCAGAAACTTGACAACACAAAGACGTATAGCGAAAATGCTACCTCTACCGTTCATCGGAGCACTGCCTCAGAGTGATTTTGACCCCCGTGATCGGTTGCGTGAAATACCGGTGGCTCTCACGTGCGCTCCTCGCTATGTGACCGCCTAGCCCTCCCACAGCTTCTCGCCAGCGAAAGACCAGTAAGGAGATCGCGATGCTTCGCCGACACTCGTTTGCATGGCTGGTTGTTCTATTGGTGGCCATACCGTCCTTGAGCATTGCCGGAGCGCCTCGGCCGAACTCAAACCCGGACGGGGTCGCGCTGCGCGAAGGCGCCGTGCTGGTCGGCATGGCCGAGATCGACATTACGCCTGATTTCCCCGTCCGCTTGGCGGGTTACGCGGGCCGAATGGACGAGGCCGGCGAGGTGATTGCGCGGCTTTCGGGCAAGGCCCTGGCCATCGGCGGAAACGACGGTGACGGGCCGGCGGTATTGATCATGCTGGAGAATTGCAGCACGACGGCGAAACTGACGCACGAAATAGCCCAAGAATACGGCCGCCAGCTTGCCCAAGAAGTCAATCGGGTGCTTCAAGGCGAGTTCAAGCCGGTTGATCCCAAGTTGACCGCGCGACAGAAGACCATCGAGGTGCCCTTGGGCGCGTTGCCTACCCGGGAAGAGCTTCAGAAGCGGGCCGAGAACAGCCATCTTCGGTTGGGTGCGCGCGACGTAGCTCACCATTTCCTCCGTATTTTGGATCGCGACGGGGCATTGCCCAAATCGTTCGACTACCCGATCACCACGTGGACCTTTGGCGACGACTTGGCCATAGTCTTCTTGCCCGGCGAGGTGACCATTGACTACGCCCTGCGGCTGAAGCGAGAATTGGATGGCTTGCGGCTTTGGGTAACGGCCTACGCGAACGCGATGCCCTGTTACATCTGCTCAAAGCGATTACTCGGTGAGGGTGGCTACGAGGTCGATTCGTCGATGGTTTCCTACGGTCAGCCGAGCCGGTTGGCGCCGGAAGCTGAGGACAAGATCATTCGC
>JBDRTC010000769.1:0-8734 GCA_043824335.1 Planctomycetota bacterium
AGATAGACGGTGTCCACGCGGGGGTCGGCCAGCATCTGGTCCACGCTGCGGTAGACCTTCCGGGGCGCAAGCGATTCCAGGTCCGCCTTGCGTGCCTGGGGATCTCGCGTAACGCAAGCATAAAGCGAGCTGTTTGGCTGCTCGGCAATGGCCGGGAGGACCCGCTTTCGCGCGATGTCGCCAAGCCCCACGATCGCCCAGTTGACGTTTCGATCCGTTGCCACGTCATCCTTCCTCCCGGGACCTGTCCGTCCGTCGCAACAAACGCGAGAACGCCCCCTTGAAACGCCCCCATCTCGTCTTGCTATTGACCAGGAGCACCAGCCCTTCCAGCGCGCGATCCTCCTCAGAAAACTCGCCCGAGGCGTCTCCCCTTTGGGCGTAGGGACCTTCCTCCGTGCCCCACGCGGAAGCGGCCGGGACGGGCTTCGGAGGGTACCCCTCCTCCCGCCGCTCGTCTTCCTCCGATGAGGCCCGGCTGCTTTCGACCGGCTCCGGTGGGGACGCAAGCCGGGCTTCAAACTCCGCCAGACGCGATTGGAGATCCGCATCCCGTCGGGCCAGTTGCGCTTCATTCCGAGCCCACTCGTCTCGTTGCCGCTGCCGTTGCCTCTCCAGATCCTGCCGGTTTTGAAGCAAAGCGGCCTCTTCTCTCTGAAGCTCTCCTTGGCGACGTTGCCACTCCGCTTCGTGCCGGTTCTGTTCGGCGATCCATTGGTCGCGACTCCGCCCGAGGGCCTGGCGCTCGACCTCCAAGTCGGCCCGCCCGGCGTCGAGCTCCGCCAATCGCTGGGCGAAATGCTCCTCCATTTGGCGGCTCTTTTGGTCGCAGGAACTCTCTCGCGCTTCCAGCTCCGCCAGACCATCAAGAAGCTGGCTATGCTCGTGCGATCGTAAGAGATCGGCTTCCGCCCGCTGCTTTTCCCACTCCTGCTTCTCGCGCCCTAGCTCCTGCTTTTCTAGGGCCAGCTCCGCGTGGCGCTCGTCAAGCTCTTTTTTGCCCTTCCGCCACGCCGACTCCCGCTTGTTCACTTCGGCGACCCACTTGTCACGACTCCGTTGGAGTGCCTCCTGCTCGAGCGCCAACTCCTCTTCCGTCTTCTTCCGCTCCGATTCAAATTGCTCCTTTTCGCAGTGCAATTGGTTCTCTCGCGCCTCGACTTGCGCCCGGCGCTCCGCAATCTGCGCTTCCTTTTGCGACCGTTCCCGCGCGGCCTGCGCCGTTTGATGCTCGTGCTGTTGAAGCCGGCACTGTGCATCCTGCTCGCGGGTGCGCAAGGTCGCCTCGAGCTCGTCGAGCTCCACTTTGCGCTTGTGCCACTGCGTCTCACGTGCCTGGTCCTCGGCGGTTTGCCGTGAACGAGCACGTCCAAGCGCCTCCCGCTCGGCCGGCAGGTCCGCCCGGAGCCGCTCAAGCGAAGCGGCTTCTTCTTCCAGCCGGGCTTCGATCGCCCGCTGCTTTGCCTCCCACGTGGCCCGTTGACGCCGGTGCTCAACCAGTTCCGTCTGCAACTGCCAGCGGTCCGATTCCAACTCGGTCCGCCGGCCAGACAGCTCCTCGGTCCGGGCGGCCAGCTCCGTTTCGATCCGCCGCCGCTCGGCTTCCCACCCGGCCCGGTCTTTTTCGGACTGCTCTTGTTCCCGGGCGAGTTGGGATGCCGCCTGGTCCAGTTCACAGCGACGCTCGGCCAACTCTGCCTCTTGGACGGCAAGTTCTGCCTGGCGGCGAGCCAACTCCGCGGCGCTCTCTTTCTGCTCTTCCGTCGACGTGGCGGGGGCAGCCTGGAAATCTTCGCCGAGCAGGCCGATTTGGGATGGGCCGAGTTGGGCTAATCGGTGCTCCACGATGTCGGCATACGGTTCCACGCCGCGTACCAAGCCCCGTGCCTGGTCGGGTCCAAGTTCTACCAGGCTGTCGTCCGCGAGGCTCACGTACGTCAGGTCAACGTCTCCGAGCTTCAGGGAACAGCCCAGCGGAAGCTCGACGACTTCGATCGCTTGGCCGTCTAACTGGGTACCGTTGCCGCTCAGCAAGTCAATGACCCAAAGCGCGCCTGAATCCCAGTACATCACGCAATGGGAGGCCGACAGCGTGCGGCTGGTCAACCGGATCTTGCTGGGTTCACGCCGGCCGACGACCGTGAGCCGGCGGGTCAGCACGCGTCGGCCGATCTCTTTGCCCTGAACGGCCACCGCCACCACGGGAAAAGGAGCCGTCGCGCTTTGCTTGGCCTCCAGGTCCGGCTCCGAGTCAGCGGGCACCGAAGCGCCCTCAGCCAGCCGCGCCGAAAGCCGGTAGGGTCCCAGAGCGAGCGTGTCCTCCGGCCGGAGCCAGCCGCGCACCGATGGCCTGCCAAGGCGGGAGGGCGAGAGGTTGACACAGAAGACCCCCTCGTTCATGGCATGGAGATACAAGTTCCTACGCCCCACCCGCTTAGTCGGCAGAGCCACTTCCGAGCAGTCGTGGGAGCCGACCCGGGCAAACGGGTTCTCGAGGGTAGTCGAAAAACATCCCTCCGGACCCGTCACGGTCACAAGCAGCTTGCGATCACACCAATATCGGGGAGGCATCGTCACGGCCAGCTACGATCCTGGCACGACGTGAACCGCGTCGTGCCTGTTCAACTGGGCTGCGGCTTCGAACTTGACTCGAGAGGTCGCCCGACCGCCCGGACACGGCCCAAAGGCGCCAATCCTGATTCTAGGCCGCCCGCACGACCACATCAACAATCTTCACGCTCTTTCCGGCTCTCGCCCGGCAGCCTGGCGGGGGAAGCAGACTATCATGGGCAAGAATCTCGCCTGCCCGAGAGCGTTTCCGTACGAACGCTGCCCGGCCGACTGGAGAGAAACTACTCGGGATAGAGAGGGCCGGGCAGCGGTAGAGACGACGTTCGATCTCGCGGACGACGGCCCCGTACTCCCGGCCGCCCACGCCACTGTACTCTTTCTGGAGCTGCGCATCCGGGATTCCCTCGGGCAGGTCGGCGGCCTGGGGGAAGATCTCGTCCAGCGGTAGGCCGCGGGTCAGTCGCTCCTGGATGGCCCGGGCCGCTTTCTTGTCGCGGGTGGCCGAGAAGAATGGCCAGCGAGAGGATGGCCGCCGCGGAGAAACCTTGCCGGGAATTGTTTCATCGGACGGAGCCTTCGGATGTTTTGACCGGCCATCCACGATCCGATCCTACCACCCGGTTCGGGAATGGAGGAACCACCCGGTTTGCGGACAATTCGGGAGGAAGTCCGCAGGGACTGTCGTTGGCATTCAACCGCGATCGTTACGGACCGGCCCATCCTCCTCGTCGGCCGGTCCCGGGTCAGGCTGCTCCGAGTGCAATAGTTGGTACTCTCCGTTCGGCCAAATGCGTGCTATTTCGGTCCCAACTTTCACGACCATTGGCTGGTTGCTTGCTCGGCACACCTTGTAGGCTGCCACCCAGTCCGCAAACGTCTCGTAGCTCATGCGAGGGACCTGCCAACCTGAGCTCCATGGGGCGGACGTCTGCCCGACATCCTGCCCTCGCCGTCCCAAGGGAGAATCCTCGCCCACACTTCGCCACTTGTGTTGGTGACACAGATGCTGGCCCTCGGTCTTTGGTTCGATTTGTCGCGCAGACGAGGGGGACTTCTGCATTCTAGGACGAATGGCCGTGCGGGGTAGTACCTCATTGCGGTCGAGTCTGTGGGTGCCATGAACGGCTCATGTCAGTGGTAACCACATGAATAACCCACCGCGGCCTCGCTACGCTCGCCCACAGCCAAGAACTCCGGCCCGGTTCAGACTCGGGTAACAGAGTCTTGGGCTGGCTGGAAAAGACATGGGCAGCAGGCTTTTTGCGGGTCTTCGGTAGGGTGAGGTTTTTGGGTGGGGATCGGCGTCCATAACGGCGCCACCCCCTTTCTCTCACATATTCTGCGCAGATTTCCTAAGTGCAAACCAGAAAACGATTTTTGCCTCCTGGAGCTGTTAGCCTCACCTCCGGACAGACTCTGGCATACGCGCTCGTCGGATGAGCTGGGAACCCGAGCCGCGAAACGACGGAGACCGGAAGTTCGCAAAAAATGTTCCCCAGGCGTTTGTAAGTTGCGCCACCCAAAGAAAGGTCGCTTCGTTCCGAGTTTCCCCCTTCAGCTGGATTTGCCTTGACGGATACATCTGCCTCAATTGGCCTATGTTCATACCGCATTTGGGGACGACGGAGGCAGCTTCGAGACGCCCGACCGGGGTCTTTTCGCGGAGGCGTCAGCCCATCCTAACGGGGACCAGGAATCTGCCGTTGCACGCTCACGGTCGACAGCAGCTACAAGGATCTGCACCAGAGGGGGTTAGTCATGCCAATTCTCGCCGAAGAGCGGGCCGTGTTCCCTGACGACGTCTTGGAAGGTATGGACAGTGATTCTTGGGGCAGGCGGTGGTGGGTCCTGCATACGAAGCCCCGCCAGGAAAAGTCGCTTGCGAGGGAGTTGCTGCGGTACGCAGTCCCCCTCTATCTGCCGCTTATCAAGAAAAGGTCCGTCTGCCGTGGACGCCGGATTTCTTCGTACATTCCTTTGTTCACGGGCTACGTGTTTCTGTTCGGTTCAGAAGACGAACGAATCTGTGCCCTGACGACGAATCGGATTTCAAGAGTTCTTACCGTTCCGGACCCTGATGGTCTCCGTGATGACCTTTGTCGAATCAGACGGCTGATTGCTTCGGGCGCACCGCTCACTGTCGAAAGCGGATTGGTCCCTGGAATCCGCGTTCGTGTTCGGACAGGTCCCTTCGAAACGCTTGAGGGCACTGTGCTGATCCGCCGGGGCCGAACACGGCTTTTCGTGAGCGTAGACTTCTTACAGCAAGGGGCATCCGTAGAGATCGACGATTCCATGCTGGAACCCATCGATTAGGATCTATCGATCCTACGGTTTGTGCCGATTGTATTGACTCGTATGGCAGATTCGGCAAGGTCGTTTTCCCGCGACCCAAGCCGCCACTTTGTTCTTCGCCGAATGTCCAGCCTTCTCTTCGTCTGTAACGGGTTCTTGCGGCTCCCGCCCGGCAGCCGGCGTCGATCCGATCGGCTCGGCATCCATCCGCTGGACTATCGCCCGCGCCCATGCTACGTTTGGGAGTAATGGCCCGGAAGGCCGGGCAAATCATTCAGACGCCCCGAACCGCTCGCAGACGGTCAGCATGTCGTATTCCACAACTCAAGCCGCACTTGCAGCTATGCCACCACCGGCGGAGTTGGTCTCCTTCGTCGAGCGACAGATCCGCGACAGCAGGCCTCATGTGGGGATGGAGCGCCGGTCGGAGAAACGATACCTGATGGCCGTTCCCGTTTTGGTGCAGCCGGTTGATGAGCAGTTCAATGCGGTTGGCGATCCCTTCTCGGCTATGACCCGTGATATCTCCCCTGAAGGGATCGGGCTGGTCCATACAGAACCGATTGTTTCGCAATTGCTTGCACTTCGGATGTCGTTGGCCGGCGAGGAAGTGAATGTGGTTACAGAAGTGCAATGGTGCAGGGAGATGGGACCATTCTATTACATCGGCGGAAAATTCGGGGCGAAGCTCAATGACTTCGCACCTTAGCTGCTCCGACAATCTCCATCGCTCCCCGTCGCAGATGACCGAGAAGTTCCCGACGATCCTGGAACTGCCGAGAGAAAGGATCGTCGACTTTTGGGCCGCTCTCCGGCATCCAGCCGAGCCGCAAAGAACCGCCACAACCATGATCGTTCCGGGAGACTGGTCGCGAAAGATGAGGACTTATGGGAACCGGCTGACATGCGCCCGCGGGTACGCGGTCCCGAGCCTGGGGAAGGCGTCACGCTGCGTGGCAATGGGTTCTGCGGCGTGATCGACGACGATGATTATCTACTGGAAGTCGTGTTCGGACACTAAGTTATGGTGCAATCGCCCTGTCTGTTAGTCCCCCCACTAATCCCCCCACAAATGCGCGAAATCTGCGTTTGAGCGAAGCGTGGTCGAAGCATGGACCGTGCAAAAAGCCCGTAAAAACGCGTGTTTTAGAAGCGTGGTCGTAGCCAGATACCTACCTAGCGCTCTTCGGAACCGAGGGTTGCAGGTTCGAATCCTGCCGCGCTGGGCAGCGACCGTGAGCTGTACCTCGACGCGATGGGACGGCATCTCGCTCCCCACGACAATTGTGAATCCCTTGGACTCCTGGACTTCGCCAGTCCGAACCGGCTGGATTTCGGCCACAACTTCAACGGAAAGCCTTTTCGCGTTTCGACGTGTACATGACCATATTCAGTCGGAAAACGAAACTTCTTTCCGATGTCGCTGCTTCGGCGTAAGTTCCATTAGCAGAAGCACTTATGCCATCGACGCGGGGCAGGGGTGGGCCGAGGGAAAGAAGAGAAGAGGGAGAGACGCGGACGCGGGCATCCTACTGCACCACTGCAAGCCATGGAAGAACCTGGGGATGCAACCGAAGCTCGGCCGCATCCCCAGGCACATGTGGCGTCCCGGAAGATCATCGAGGACGACGTGGCTTGCTCCGCAAGTCCGGCATCACCTTCCCCTCGGCGGCGAAAGACGCCCGCAAGTACTTCCGTACTGTCACGTCGGAGACTCTGAGCGTTTCGGCGACTTCCACCAACGACTGGCCCTCGTCGAGCATGGCCCGAGTCCTTGCGACCCTCAACTCCTTCCTGTCGGTCCGCGTGGGCATGGGTGTTCCGTCTTGCTCGTAAGCCCAGGCGAGGGCCTTGTCGATCGTCGGCGACGAGCAACCGAACTCCTCGGCGAGCTTCAGCTTGGACCAGCCGGCTTCCCAAAGACTCCGGGCCTCGTGCCCGAACTTGGCCAGGTCAAACTTAGGTGGGCGCTGCCCACCGCGAGGCAAGTCGACGTCGTCGGATGCATCCGGGTGGGTTGCGAGGTAGTGCCTGATCGCAGCCTGGACCGTGGGACGTGAAACGCCGAACTCCGCGGCCAACTTTGCATGAGACAACTGGCCTTCCTGCCGACGGTGGAAGACCTCCTCGGCGTGGTCCTTCGCCCACGAAGTCACCTTCGGCATATGGAACAGCGTCTCGTCGACCCACTTGTCGGGCAACTCGACCGGCGTCTCGATCAAACCATCCGACTTCGCCAGCTTGCTGGTCTCGCCCGGGCCTGTGGTGCGGCGCCGTGAGAGTACGCGCGGGCGAATCTGAAACCCTTCCGGCTCGCCGTCGACATCATCCAGAACACTGGCAACAGCGCGGTCGCCAGCGAGGATTTCCGCGACGCCCTCAAAGACGCCGAGGCGATTCGTCCGCATTACCACCGTGCCGTCAGGATGCACGAGGATCGACTCGATGTGCCGCGAAAGTTCGACGTTAATATCGGACGGGTTAGTGCCGGCGAGAACGTCATCGAGGCGACACAGTCGGTCAATTGCTGCCTTGGGGTCGAGCACTTCCTCGACATGCTCCTTTCCGCTGGCCAACATATCTAGCTCGGCCTCGATCTCCTGCTTCCGCTGCAGCGCAACATTCAGGTGTTGCACGATCTGCGTCCTAACCAGCGATGAGAGGTCCGGCTTGGACAACGTCTCGGTCCAGCCGGCGGCTTTGCCATCGATGTCCTTGGACTCCTTTTCCAGCATGGGCCGACGGTCCTGATCCTGATCGAGTCGCCGGATCAGGTCCGACCGCACCTCCGCAATCAATTCCGGAAGCCAGTCCGGGCACGAACATCCTGCGCCACTGACGAGTGGGAAGAGCACTTCGCGGAGGCGAGCAATTACCACTTCCCAGAGCCACGGGCCGCGAAGATAGAGCCTATTGGAGCAACGGCCGTCTCCGGCGCATGGGCACCGGTAGTAATAGTAACTGGCGGAGTCCTTGCTCTTTGCCCCGGACTTCGATGGACGCATCGCCGCCCCGCATATTGCGCAGCGGACGAGGCCCGTCAATGGGTAGACCAAGATCAGCCCGACGTTGAGCGGCTGGATCTGCTTGCCGTCCGCCTTCTTCCTGGCGGCCCTCAGCTCCATGATCTTTTCGCTCCGGACACGAACGTCGGCATGGACCTTCTCAACGATCTCGGCATCGACGATGCCCTCGCAGAACCCCTCGACGTAAATGACCTCGTCGGGGTCCTTCTTACGGATAATCCGGCAGTCGTCCTCGATGTCGGTGGCGAGGAAGTTGAACCGGAACAGCCCCTTGTAGACGGTATTGGTCATGATCGAACCGACAAGCGACTCACTGATCTTGCCGAACCGTTCGACAAAATCAGGGTCGGCATTCAGGGCGTTGACGATCCGAGTCCGCCCCCACCCGGTATCGTAAGCGAGTTGATAAACCCGCCGCGGGATCTCCACGGACGCCGGGTCCGGCTCAAGCACGTGGTAGACGTTCTCCACGGTCTTGCCGCTCCGGCGGGTAATCGTCTCAGTCCTGGCTGCGAGCCGATAGCCGCAATTCGGCGGGCCGCCGGGCCACCGTTTCATCATCACGACATCAATCTTGCCGCGAAGGACGTCGTGAGCCTTCTGGGCAGCAGCGCTCGACGCCCGGATGGCTTCCATGGCCCCGTAAATCCGTCCGACCATGCTGGTAGGATCGGCGAAGCCCGTGTCCGACGTGAGAATCAGAACACCGTACTTCTTGCGGAGTTCGTCGCGAATTGCCGGAAGATCCTCCAGCCGCGCGAACCTCTCGATCGTGTCGACGAGGATCACGTCGATCTTCAGCAAACCGCTGCGGATGTCGTCGAGCATCTTCCGAAAACCCG